>JAVWGW010000006.1:0-23449 GCA_036640375.1 Raoultibacter sp.
GTTATCCGATTTGTATGATAATGCACCCAAATGGCGCGCTTGTCGGTAAAATGGGTGCTCGGTATAATTAGAGACTTTTAAGGATGGCCAGCTTGTTGCTGGTCTCTTACTGTGTAAAGGAAGGGTGTTATGGCTCTGACCTATCAAAACTTTCAAGATATTGCCATAAAAGACTACGATGTGTTGGTGGTGGGCAGTGGTTTTGCCGGCAGTGTTGTTGCGCGTGAAATGGCGCAACGTGCCGGTAAGCGCGTGCTCATCATAGAAAAGCGTGCCCACATCGGTGGCAACATGTATGACGATTGCGACGAAGCGGGCCTGCTTGTGCACCGCTATGGCCCCCATATCTTCCACAGTAACGACAAGCGCGCCTTTGATTACCTCAAGCGTTTTACCGCATGGCGCGATTATCAACACCTTGTTTTGGCGGATTGGCTTGGCACCTACATGCCCGTTCCTTTCAACAAAAATTCGATGGAAATAGCCTTTGGGGAAGAAAAAGCAGCGCGTCTGACCGAAAAACTCATTGAAGAATTCGGCGACGAACGCAAGGTGACCATCAACGAATTGCGCAGCAAAAAAGATCCTGATTTAACGGAAATCGCCGATTTCATTTACGAAAACGTATTTTTGCATTACACCCAAAAACAGTGGGGCCTCACCCCCGAAGAGGTTGACCCGAGTGTGACGGCGCGCGTGCCCGTTTTTGTTTCGCGCGACAATCGCTACTTCCAAGACGCCTATCAGGGCATGCCCCAGCACGGTTACACGCCGCTGTTTGAAAACATGCTCGACCACGAAAACATTAGCGTGTGCCTCAACACGGAAGCGGAAAGCGTTTTTGAGCTGGATTTTGAAAGCAAGGAAGAAACTGCGCCGCTTACGGCTATCAAAATCAAGGGTGTCACCTTTGACGGCCCCGTTATCTACACCGGCCCCCTCGACGAGCTTTTCTTGTCGCGCTTTGGCCGCCTTCCGTATCGCAGTCTTGATTTTACCTACGAAACCCTCGATGCCGAACACGTGTTGCCTTGTGGCACCGTCAATTTCACCGTCAGCGAAGATTACACGCGCATCACTGAATTTAAGTATCTAACGGGTCAGGTATCTGAAAAAACCACGATCATGAAGGAATATTCGCACGCCTACGATGATCCCAAAAAGCAGATTCCCTATTACGCCATCATCAACGAAGAAAACAACGCGCACTACAATCGCTATCGCCAGCTGACGGCCAACCTTGCGAACTTCTATCCGCTGGGGCGCTTGGCTGAATATCGCTACTATAATATGGATGTCATTATCGGGCGCGCGCTCGATCTTGCCGACCGCCTGTGCCACTAACGAAGAGCGGGGATACAAAGCCAATCATGAAAACTATTTCATTCGCCGTGCCGTGCTACAATTCGGCAGACTATATGGATGCCTGCATTGAATCAATTTTGACCTGCGGAAACGATATTGAGATAATCATAGTCGACGATGGGTCAAGCAAGGATAACACGGCCGAAAAAGCCGACAAGTGGGCGAGTGCCCATCCTGAAATCATCTCGGTTATCCACAAGGAAAATGGGGGACACGGCTCGGCGGTCAACGCGGGGTTGGCGGCAGCGACCGGCCTTTATTTCAAGGTGGTCGATTCCGACGATTGGCTTGACGCCACCGCCATGGTGCCCGTTATGGCCTACCTGCGCAGCCAGATGGAATGCGCCCAGCCAACCGATCTGTTCATCGGCAACTACGTGTATGAAAAGGTGCATGAAGATTCCCGCACGGTCATGCATTATCGCAACGTGTTTCCTGAGGGACGCAGCTTTGGTTGGAGCGATATCGGCCACTTTCTGCAAAGCCAATATTTGCTGATGCATTCGGTCATCTATCGCAGTGCGCTGCTTAAAGATATGAACCTTCAGCTGCCCGAACACTGTTTTTATGTCGATAACATTTTCGTGTATGTGCCCCTGCCGCAGGTAAAAACTCTCTATTACCGCGATGTCGATATGTATCGCTACTTCATCGGCCGCGAAGATCAATCCGTCAACGAAACGGTTATGCTCACGCGCCTCGATCAGCAGCTGCGGGTTACGCGTGCCATGATCGATGCGGTGAATCTTCCGCAAGCCGTGCCAGAAAAGAAGCTTGAACATTATATGGAAAACTATCTTTCCATGATGATGTGCATCTGTTCGGTGTTTTTGCGCATGAAGAAAACGCCTGAAGATGATGAAAAACTTGAGGGTATTTGGAACTACCTTGAACAGCAAAACCCCACGCTTTATCGTCATGTGCGCCGCCATGCGCTCAATTTGGGCACGAATCTGCCCACCGAATTTGGCCGCCGCATCGGTCTTTCGGGCTACCGTGTGGCGCAAAAGATATTCAAGTTTAACTAAGGGGCTGCGGCCGAAGTGCCCAGGGTTAAGGGCTGTTTGTAAGGGGAAACCATGGCTGTAGTGTTCGTTGTTTTAGGGATTGTGCTTGTGTGCGTGGCTGTGCTGCTGTTCAATGCTGTGCGGCTTAAGCCGGCCGTGATTGCGCAGACGCTGCCGCCAAGCGATGCGATGGGGGATGACGCTGCGGTTGAGCGGTTTCAAGAAATGCTGCGCCTGCCCACGGTGTGGGGCGCTCAAAACCCTGATATTGACCATGCGCCCTTTGATGCCTTCGTTCCCCGGATGCGCACGCTGTACCCCGGCGTGTTTGCCCAGCTTGAGCTGACTTTGTTTGAAACTTACGGCATCATGCTGAAGTGGAAGGGCGCAAATCCTGCTTTGGCACCGGCCGTGCTTATGGCGCACCACGATGTGGTGGATGCCGATACGCAAGGTTGGGAACACGAGCCCTTTGCGGCGCAGATTGAAGACGGCAAAATTTGGGCACGCGGTGCGGTGGATACCAAGTGTATTTTGGCCGCCCTTTTTGAAGCGACGGAAACGCTGCTTGCGCAGGGCTATGTGCCCCCGCGCGATGTGTATATCTGTTCTTCTAATTGCGAAGAGGATAACGGTGCCACCACGCCCGCCATGGTGGCGCACTTCAAAGAGCAGGGCATCGAGCCGTTTTTCGTGCTCGATGAAGGTGGTGCCGTCATCGACAATGCGCCGCTGGGGGTGTCCTGCCCGTTTGCCGTTATAGGTGTTACCGAAAAAGGCCTGTTCAACGCCTTTGTTACCACCAAGGCGCAAGGGGGGCATGCCGCGACCCCTTCGCTTGGTGATGCCACAGCCAGCCTGGTATCTTCGCTTGAAGCGGTGCAGAAAAACCCGCCTGCAGCAAAGCTTTCAGCGCCCATCGCAGCCATGTTAAAAGAACTTGCGGCCCATGGAGGCTTTGGGCTTAAGGTGGTATTTGGCAATCTGTGGCTGTTTGCCCCCCTTGTCAAAAAAATAATGAAGGGCGATCCTGAAACGGCCGCCATGGTGCGCACGACCTATGCGCTCACGCAGCTTGAGGGCAGCCCGGCGGCAAATATTATTCCCAAGCAGGCAAAAGCCACGGTAAACGTGCGTGTTGATCCGCTGGAAACCGTGGACGAAGCACTTGCGCGCCTTAAGGGACACTTCGATGACACGGCCGCTTTTGAAGTGCGCAACGCCATCGACCCTTCGCCCACTTCGCCCTTTGAAAACGACGCGGTGTTCAACTATCTGCGCAGTGTCATACACAGCGTTTATCCGAGCGCGGGCATTGCCCCTTACGTGCAAAGCAGTTGCAGCGATTCGCGCCATTTCGCGCGCATTTGCCCCCATACCTACCGTTTTGCCGGCATCCTTTTCAGGGGTGATCAACGTGCGCGCATTCACGGGCAGGATGAAAACTTGGATGTGGAAGCATTCAAGCGCGGCGTGGGATTTTATACCGATTTCATCAGGCATCTTGATTTGTTAGGGAAGTGAGGCATCGTGGACGCTGCGCAAAAACACGAGGGGAAATTCTTTTACGGTTGGTGGATTGTTGCGGGTGGTCTGCTTATTATGGCCACGTGCTATACCGTTTTTGTCAATTGCATCCCGCTGTTCCAGTCGCACATAGTGCAAGATTTGGGCATCAGTGTGGGGCAATTCAATACGGGCGTTTCGCTGTGCACCGTCGTGGCGGTATTTGCTTCGCTGGTAATTGGCCGCCTAACAGATAAGTGCAGCGCGCGCGTGTTAGCGGCAACCACCGTGCTTACCAGTACGGCGGTGCTGGTGGCATTTTCCTTCATCACTCAGCTGTGGCAGCTGTATGCCTTGTGCATCGTTGCCGGCATGGTGGTTGTTGCGGGCACGCGCTTGCTTGTTTCTGTGCTCATTTCCAATTGGTTTACGCTCAAGCGCGGCCTTGCCGTGTCGATAGCGCTTTCCGGTTCGGGCTTGGGCGGCGTCATTTTGTCGCCGGTAACCAGCGCCATGATTGCCAATTCCGGTTGGCGTTCGGCGTTTTTGCTGCTTGCAGTGGTGTGCTTCGTGTGCGCGCTGCCTATAGCGCTTATCATGTTTCGTTCGCGCCCCAGCGACAAGGGACTTGTTCCTTACGGCGCTGGCCAGGTTGAACAGACCAAGACCGACCGTTCGCCCGACAAACCGGTAGGGGTGTCGATCGGTTGGAAGGTGCTTTCAAAGCATGGTGGATTCTGGTTACTTGTCGTGGGGTTTGTGATGATGGGTATTGTGAATGGCGCCATTATCACCAATTCCATTTCCAATATGACATCGGTTACCCTTGACGGTGTTGAAGTGGTAACGGGCGGGCACACGACGCTTTGGGCGGGCAGTGTTTGGTCGTTTTACCTGGCTGTTGTTATTTTCGCCAAAATATCACTCGGCGCCATTTATGACCGCTGGGGCATGTTGGTGGGCACAGTATTGGGCACCATCACCTCGGTTGCTGCGGGCATTGCCCTGTGTTTTCCCGCCACCGACGCAGGCCCTATTCTCGCGTGCCTGTTTTTCGGCTTCGCAACGTGTATGGGCACCGTGGCGCCCCCTATTATGGTGGTAAAGGAATACGGAAAAAAAGATTTGGGCACGGTGACGGGTATTGTAACCGCCTTTGAAATGTTGGGCGCTGCCATAGGGGCTGTTGTGTCGGGCGTGATGTTTGATGCCTACCTGTCCTTTTTTCCGGTGTGGATTATGGTTATTGTGGCTTCGCTGCTTATGGGCGTGGCGCTGCTTGCTTCCATTCCTGCTGCTCGCAGGCTTGTTGCGCGCCGGTTGGCCGAAGGGGCACCCCAGCTGGATGCTGAAGGTTTTGAAATCGCTGCACCCGCAAAAAGCAAGGGGTAATACGCCGTGACACAGGATACGCCGCCACTGCCAGCAGAGCCCACGTGCACTGCCCCAACCACGCAGGGGCATACCGATGCGCACACCGATGCCTTTGCTTTTGGTTCTTTGGGGCGTCTTGCGCCAAGTTGGTGGGAACCGCCTGCCGGCGAAGAGGCACAAGCCTGGCAATCGGCCGATGTGTCCCTCGATCATTTTTTGGAATGGGTGGCAGCGCGCGGTGTTACCCTGTGGCCCCATCAAGAAGAAGCCCTGATGGATTTGATGGTGGGCAACCATGTTATTTTGGGCACCCCCACCGGGTCGGGTAAATCGCTTGTGGCGCTGGGCTTGCACTTCATGGCGCTTGCTTCGGGTCGTCGCGCCTATTACACGGCCCCCATAAAAGCGCTGGTCAGTGAAAAGTTTTTTGATTTGGTGGAAGTGTTGGGGCGCGAAAACGTGGGCATGATTACAGGCGACGCCCACATCAACCCCGAAGCCCCCGTCATTTGTTGCACGGCTGAAATTTTAGCCAATCAGGCCTTGCGCGAAGGCGAAGATGCTGATGTGGGCTGCGTGGCCATGGATGAGTTTCATTTTTATGGCGATGCCGACCGCGGCTGGGCGTGGCAGGTGCCCCTGCTGACGCTGCCTAAAACTCAATTTTTGCTTATGAGCGCCACCTTGGGCGATGTGAGCACCCTTGCAGGCGCTCTTAAGCAGCGCACCGGCACGGAAGTGGACGTGATTGCCGATGCCGAACGTCCGGTGCCCCTCAGTTATGAGTATGTGGAAACGCCGCTTGAAGCCACGGTGGAACTGGCCCTGCGCCGTGGCGAAGCGCCGCTGTATCTTGTGCATTTTTCACAGGATGCCGCCCTTGATACGGCGCAGGCGCTTTCAAGCTATGGCGTGGTTACCAACGAACAGCGCAAGCTGATAAAGGAAGCCGTGCGGGGGGCTCGCTTCACCACCGTGTTTGGACAAACGCTCAAGCGCCTTTTAAGCTCGGGTGTCGGCGTGCATCATGCGGGCATGTTGCCCCGCTATCGTCTGTTGGTGGAAAAGCTTGCCCAGCAGGGATTGCTTCCCGTAATATGTGGCACCGATACGCTGGGTGTGGGCATAAACGTGCCCATCCACACCGTGGTGCTTACGGCCTTGACCAAGTTTGATGGCTATCGCATGCGCCGCTTGCGTGCGCGCGAATTTCACCAAATAGTGGGGCGTGCCGGGCGCAGCGGCTTTGACACCGAAGGCAGGGTGGTCGCCGAAGCGCCCGATCACGATATCGAAAACGCGCGGGCCTTGACCAAGGCGGGTGGCGACCCGAAAAAAGTGCGCAAGATAAAGAAGAAGCACGCGCCCGAAGGTTTCGTTACCTGGAACAAGCAGACCTTTGAGCGCCTGATCGATGCCGTGCCCGAAACGCTCAAGCCTCATTTAAGCATCACGCATTCGCTGGTGTTATCGGAAGTGGTGCAGGGCGGCGATGCCTACCGCCGGGTGCAGCGCCTTATTGAAGACTCCGCCCAGACACCCGAAGAAAAGGTGGCGCTTGCCCAGCGTGCCGAAGAAATATTTAATACGCTGGTGTCATCCGATGTTATCGAAGTGCGAGAGGGCACAGGCGATGCCGATGGCGGCGAGGGCCTGCAGTATGTGACCACGGTGGATCTTCCCGAAGATTTTGCGCTTGATCAGCCGCTTTCGCCGTTTTTGCTGGCGGCTCTTGAGCTTTTGGACCCCGAAAGTGAAACCTATGCCCTCGATGCCATTTCGATGGCGGAAGCCACGCTTGAAAATCCGCGTCAGGTGGTGCGTGCGCAGGAACGTGCCGCGCGCGGTCAGGCTTTGTTTGAAATGAAGGCCGAAGGCATCGAATACGATGAACGCATGGAACGCATTGCTGAAATAACTTATCCCAAGCCGCTTGAAGAACTGCTGGCTGCCGCCTTCGAGCGTTACTGCGAGCAGGTGCCTTGGGCGCGCGATTTTGAACTGGCGCCCAAATCTGTGCTGCGCGATATGCTGGAAAACGTCTTGGATTTCAAGGGCTACATAGCCCATTATAAAATTGCGCGTTCAGAAGGAACGCTGCTGCGCTATCTATCCGACGCCTTTCGCGTGCTGGATCGCACGATTCCGGCCGACAAGCGCGATGAACGCCTAGAAGACATCATTGCCTGGCTGGGTTTTGTGGTGCGCTCGGTGGATTCAAGTTTGATGGATGAATGGGAAAGTGCGGGGGCGCCGCCCCAAGAAGCACCCGGCCTGCCCAGCGATGTGGTGGTGCGCGATCGCCGCGGCCTGACGGTGCTGGTGCGCAATGCCTTGTTTTTGCGCGTGAAACTTGCTGCGCGCGGGCGCACAGAACAGCTGGGTGCTCTTGACCAAGAGTGGGGCTGTGGTGCGCCGCGTTGGCAGCGGGCGCTGGATGCCTACTTTGAAGCACATGAAGAAATACGTATCGATGCCGATGCTCGTTCGATGGCCTACCTTGCCATCGACGAGGCCGACGAAGCGCGTGACCACGTGTGGCACCTGCGCCAAATATTCAGCGACGAAGCCGGCGACCACGATTTTTGCCTGGTGGCAGATGTGGATTTGGATGCCACGCAGCAGGAAAGCGAAGTGGTATTTAAAAACTTTCGAGTGGGATTCGCCCAGGATTTGTGTGCCGTTTCACCAAAATAGCACCC
Source organism: Raoultibacter sp. (assembly GCA_036640375.1). Lineage (GTDB taxonomy): Bacteria > Actinomycetota > Coriobacteriia > Coriobacteriales > Eggerthellaceae > JAVWGW01. Next base: position 7,955 of record JAVWGW010000006.1, read on the forward strand.
ACTTGGCGTGGTTTGCATCTCTGTGCCGTTATTATGGTTGCAGCAAAGAAGGCAGCTGTGCCCGGGCGCTTGAGCGGGATGCACGCTAAAGGCACAAACAGGAAAGGGTTACTATGGCAAAAATCGAGATGACCACGCCGCTTGTTGAAATGGACGGCGATGAAATGACGCGCATCATCTGGCAGCTGATCAAAGACGAACTGCTTGCCCCTCATATACACTTGAAAACCGAGTATTACGACTTGGGCTTAGAGCATCGCAATGCTACCAACGATCAGGTGACGGTGGATTCAGCCGAAGCCACCAAGCGTTTGGGCGTGGCCGTAAAATGCGCCACCATCACCCCCAACGGTGCGCGCATGGAAGAATACGACCTCAAACAGATGTGGAAAAGCCCCAACGGCACCATCCGTGCGATTTTGGATGGCACGGTGTTTCGCACGCCCATCACCGTCAAAGGTATCCAACCCTGCGTGCGCAACTGGGAAAAGCCCATCACCATCGCCCGCCATGCCTATGGCGATGTGTATAAAAATGCCGAAATGCGCGTGCCGGGTGCCGGCACGGTAGAATTGGTGTACACGGCGGCCGATGGCAGCGAAATGCGCGAGCTAGTGCACGAGTTTTCGGGCCCGGGCGTGGCGCAGGGTATGCACAACTTGGATGCTTCCATCGAAAGCTTTGCTCGCAGCTGCTTTGAATATGCGCTCGACGTCAAGCAAGACATTTGGTTTGCCACCAAAGATACTATTTCCAAAAAATACGACCACCGCTTCAAAGATATTTTCCAGGAAATCTATGACGAGAGCTATGTACAGCGCTTTGAGGCTTGTGGCATAGAGTATTTCTATACGCTGATCGACGATGCCGTGGCGCGCGTTATGAAGGATAAGGGCGGATTTATCTGGGCGTGCAAAAACTACGACGGCGACGTTATGAGCGATATGGTGTCATCTGCCTTCGGGTCGCTTGCCATGATGACATCGGTGCTGGTGTCGCCGCAGGGCTTCTACGAATATGAAGCTGCGCACGGCACGGTGCAACGTCACTACTACAAACATTTAAAAGGTGAAGAAACGTCCACGAATTCGGTAGCGACCATTTTCGCGTGGTCGGGCGCCCTGCGCAAGCGCGGCGAACTGGATGGTCTTGCCGATTTGGTTGATTTTGCCGACCGCCTGGATGCAGCCACGCTTGACACCATTGAAGCGGGCGAGATGACGGGCGATTTGGCGCTTATTACCACGATCGCGCATCCCACAAAACTGAGCACCCACGACTTTATCAAAGCGGTGGCAAAGCGCCTGGAGCACTAGCCGGTCCTATTTGTAGTCTTCCGGGTTTTTGGCCGCCGATCCGGTGGTGTTTTGCTTGCTGCGCAGTTCGCGGCCGAAGTGCAACGCTCCTTCGCCAAAGCGATCCTTCACCTTGTCGGTGGCCGTCACCAGGCCGCGTCGCTTGCTGGCATCAGCAATAAGCGGTGCGGCATCACCGGCCGCAGCCACCTGGTCGGTGCCGGCAAACAGCGATTCTTGCACCGCTTGCACTTCGTCAAACCCGCTGGCGCCTACCCCCACCAGCCGCAGCGCCATGCCGGGGCTCCACACATCGTCGAGCATCTGGTACAGCAGGGGGATAAGGGCGTACTCGTCGTCGAGGGGGCAGGCAAGCGTGCGCTGCACGTTGCGGCAGCTGCGGTCATCGAAGCGCACACGCAGGTTTATCGTGCGCCCGCGCACGCCCTTCATGCGCATGCGCCGCGCAACTTTGGCGGCCGCCGTGGCTATGCCCGCTTCAATATCTGCGCGCTCACGCAAATCATGGGCAAAGGTCATTTCGTTGGAAATGGATTTCATCGTGTCATCTGCCGTTACGGGGGTCATGTCTTTGCCCTGACAACGCAGGCGCATCATGTTTGCGTTTTTCCCGAAGACGCGCTTGAGCACTAGCTCTTCGGCCTGTGCCACATCGCCCAGGGTGAAGATGCTATGGCGGTGCAATTCTTTTTCGGCGGCAGGCCCGATGCCGCTCATGTCCCGCAGGGGCAAAGGGTTTAAAAAGTCAAGTTCACGCCCGGGATACACAACGGTAAGACCGCGTGGTTTATCCTGGTCAGAAGCAATTTTAGCAATAGTTTTGCTGGTGCCCAAGCCGATGGAACAGGTGATACCCAGCTCGGCAACGCGCGCCTGAATGCGCTGCGCCACCGCTATGGGATGCTCGCAGCTGTGGGGTGTGGGGCTGATGTCGAGGAAGGCCTCATCGACGCTGACGCGTTGCATGTGCGGGCTTTCGCTGGCAAGTATATCCATCACCTGCTGCGACATATCGCGGTAGCGGTCAAAGTGCCCGTGCGTCCAGATGGCATCGGGACACAGCCGCTGCGCCATAGAAGAAGGCATGGCGCTGCGCACGCCAAAGGTGCGCGCTTCATAGGATGCCGTTGATACCACGCCGTGTTTGTCGGGGTCGCCGCCCACGATGACGGGCAACCCCTTCCAGGCGGGGTGATCGTGCTGTTCCACCGAAGCGAAAAACGCATCAAGATCGACCAGCGCAACGGCAGAACCTTCCCATTTAAAATATGTGGGGTCACCGTTTTCCATGGCAACTAGTCTAACATGTTCGCTTGTAGCAGGGGAAAATATGCTAGGATTATCAGTTCTAGGCAATGCTATGCAAGGAGGGGGGTGGCGCGATGCAGGTTTTACGTGGTTTGAATCTTCACCTTGATCAGCGCCCCGTCGCTACCGTCGTGCCCGAACAGCCCGTGGCCTTGCCCTACGAAATGCGCACGGAAGTCAATTGGCTTGATTTTTCCTGCGTCACCAACCCCTTGGGAACACCGCGTTCGTTCATCAACGCCATTCATACCGCCTTTGTCGATGGCGAAGTGGCCTACAAACCCGACAGTGACGCCTATGCGCTGCGCCAGGCGCTTTCCAAGTATTTTGGCCTGTGTCCCGAAGCTTTTTTGTGTTGTGCTTCCACAACTGAAATGATCCGCAGTATTGCGCAATCGTTTCAACCGTGCAAAGTTGGCATGTCTTTGCCCGCGTTGCCGGAATACGGCCTGGCACTTACGAACACCGGGCATACCATCGCGGGTATTTCAAACCCGCAGTCATTTGTAACGCGCGATCCTTATGCCGCCAAGCGCGATGGTGTCGTGTATGATGCCGCGCTTTTGGCCAACCCCAGCTATCCGGCAAGCCGCCTTTTGCCGCAGGTCACGCTTATGCATTATCTGGAAGCTTGCCATTGGGTTATCGTTGATGAATCCTATATCGAACTGACGCTGGGCGGCGAATCGTGCTATTCGCTTACGGAACGCTACCGCAATCTTATTGTGGTGCGCTCGCTTTCGTCTTCGTTTAATATGGCGGGCATTCCCATGAGCTACTGCGTGGCGCACCCTCAAACCATCGCCCATATCGAACAATTTTTCGATCGCTCAAATATTTCTATGTTTGCCGAAGTGTTGGCGGGGCAGCTGTGCGAACAGGAACAATACCTGGATCAAACCCATGAATTTCTTGATACCGAAATTCCTTGGATGCAGTGTATGCTCAGTCTTATACCGGGCATTCAGGTGTTTCCTGCCGAAGCAAACTATGTGCTGTGCACCTTCGATAGCGCTTCCTCGATGGATTTAGGCGTGTCAAACGTGACCGAACTAATAGCGCGCCTGCAGCTTGCCGGTTTTTTGGTGCGCGACCTAGAGGGCGTCAAAGGTTTTGAGGCTGACCGTTATTTTTGCGTGGGTATTCGCAACCGCCACGACAACGAACGCCTTTTGGCAGGGCTGAAAAAAATCATTTCCTGTTCCTAGGCAGCACTACATCATTTCACATAGCCGCACTACCGCAAGGTGATGGCGCCACGCCACAGCGTCACGCCATGGCCGCAGCGCCCCGAAGGCTAGCGGTGGTCGGCCAAGAAAAACAGTGCTATTGTCCCCGGGCCTGAGTGGGCGCCGATTACGGGGTCAACGTAGTTGATAAGGATAGTGCGCACGCCGCATTTTTGGCGCAGCAAGTCGGCCACATATTCGGCATCTTCAATACAATCGCCGTGCGTGATAAAGATGGCCTGATCTTCAAGGGGGGCAATCCCCGTATCAGCCATGTGTCTTACCAGCGCCTGCAGTGATTTTTTGCGCCCGCGCACTTTTTCTTGCGGAATCAGACGCCCTTCGTTATCAACATGCAAAACCGGCTTGATGTTAAGCATGGTGCCCGCATAGGCGCCCACTTTCGATACGCGGCCACCGCGCAGCAAAAACATCAGGTCATCGACGGTAAACCAGTGTGCCAACTTCAGGCGATTGTTTTGTACCCAGGTGGCAACTTCGTCAAGGCTTGCCCCCTCGCGCGCCATTTGGGCGGCGTAATACACCAAAAGACCCTGGCCTCCCGAAGCCGCCAGCGTTTCAACGGCGCGAATGCTTCGTTGGGGAAATTGTGCTTGAAGATCTTTGCATACAAGCTCGATGGCTTCATAGGTGCCGGAAAGTGCACTAGAAAATCCCAGGTAGAGCACGTCTTTTCCCGCAAGAAGGCGGCTGCGCAACAGCGCTTCTGAATCGGCAAGATTGGGCAGTGAGGTGGTGATAAGCTTGCCCTGGCGCATCTTGGTATAGAACTGCTGAAGATCGGTATGGGTTCCTTTAAGGTAGCTTTGGAACTGTTCATCATCGATCATAAACGTTAAGGGCAGAATATGTAAATCGAGTTCATCGATCATTTCTTCGGTTAAATTGCAACTGGAATCGGTGACGATTTCAAAATTCATAAAGTGTCCTCCAACCGCGCGGGCATGCGTGTTTCGCGGTAAACTTGTAGGGATGTGTCAAACAATCAGTTTATACGGTATCATCATTTTTTGCTATATGTCGCACTTCTGAAACTCTTTCCTTACAGATTTCATGCACGCATATTCGCGTATAATAGGCATATTGTTCTGATGACACTTTGAGAAAGGTATGGATTCACGTGGGAAATACCTATAAAAATACGATGAATTTACCCCAGACGGATTTCGCCATGCGGGCCAACTTGCCCGAAAACGAGCCCAAGCGGCTGGCCAAGTGGGAAGAACAAGATATTTATCACAAGGTGCTCGATAAAAATAGGGAAGGGGAGCCTTTCGTTTTGCACGATGGCCCACCCTATGCCAACGGGCCTATTCATATTGGTCACGCCTTCAACAAGATTCTCAAGGATTTCGTTATCAAAAGCCATGCTCAGAGGGGCTATTTCACACCCTATGTTCCCGGTTGGGATTGTCATGGCCAACCCATTGAACACATGGTTGAAAAAAAGCTGGGGCCAGAAAAGATGGCCAAAATTGACCAGGTGACCTTGCGCCGCCTGTGCCGTGAGTGGGCAGAAAAATACGTCGATGTGCAGCGCGATGGTTTCAAACGCTTGGGGGTTAACGCCGACTGGTCTGATCCCTACCTGACATTTTTGCCTGAATATGAAGCGGGCAATGTGGAGGTATTCAAGAAGATGTATTTGGATGGCTCGGTCTATCGCGGGCGCAAGCCTATCCATTGGTGCAAGCGCTGCCACACGGCGTTGGCGGAAGCTGAAATTGAATACAGCGATGAAATGTCACCTTCGGTGTTTGTGAACTTTGCGCTGGATACCGTGCCCGAACCCTTTGCGGCTGCGGGCGTTAGTGCTGCTAGCGTGCTTATCTGGACCACAACACCTTGGACGCTGCCGGCAAACACCGCTGTAACCCTGGCCCCCGATGCCGATTATTGCATGGTTGTGGTGGCGGGCACTACGATGCTGCTGGCCGAAGCCTTGGTGGAATCTGTCGCCGAAATTGCCGAATGGGATGCCTATACCTTCGTGTGCGACGGCGCGGGCAACCCCCTTACCTGCAAGGGCACCGCTCTTGAAGGGCTTGGCTACACCTGCCCCATCCGCCAAGATTTAAGGGGTCGCATCATCTATGGCGAACACGTCACCTTGGATTCGGGTACCGGTTGTGTGCACACCGCCCCTGGTCACGGCCAAGATGACTACCTGGTTGCCATGAAGTTTGATCTCCCCATTTTGATGCCGGTCGATGATAATGGCGTGCTTACCGAAGAAGCGGGGCGCTTTGCCGGGCTCGATACCGATGATGCCAACCCACAGATTATCGCGTGGCTTAAACAGCAGGGAACCCTTGTTGCCACAAAGCAGATTTCGCATAGCTATCCGCATTGCTGGCGCTGCCATCAGCCGGTCATCTTCCGCGCCACCGATCAGTGGTTTGTTTCCATGGACAAAACGGGCCTGCGCACAGCCGCGCTGGAAGCTATTGATAACCAGGTGAAATGGGTGCCCGAATGGGCAGCCAATCGTATTGGATCCATGGTGGCCGACCGCCCCGACTGGTGTATTTCGCGTCAGCGTTCGTGGGGTGTGCCCATTCCCGTGTTCAAGTGCGCTCAATGCGGTGCCACGGTGGCCACGGCCGAAACCTTTGATGCCGTGATCGATCTGTTTAACCGCGAAGGTGCCGATGCCTGGTTTACGCGCGCACCTGCCGAATATTTGCCTGCTGCTACCAGCTGTGAAGTGTGCGGGTGCACCGAAGTGCTGCCCGAACGCGATATTTTGGATGTGTGGTGGGAAAGCGGCGTCAGCCATACCAGCGTGTGCAAAAAGCGCGCTGGCCTGCATTTTCCCGCCGATATGTATTTGGAAGGATCCGACCAGCATCGCGGTTGGTTCCAATCTTCGCTGCTAACCAGCGTGGGAGCCTACGGCGTGGCGCCCTATAAATCGGTCATGCACTGCGGCTTTACCATGGATGCCGAAGGCCGCAAGATGTCAAAATCGCTGGGCAATGGTGTCGACCCCAACGAAGTCATGAAAAAAAGCGGCGCGGACGTGCTGCGTCTGTGGGTGGCCAGCGTCGATTATTCGCAGGATGTGAACATTTCCGACGAGATTTTGCAGCGCACGAGCGAAGCCTATCGCCGTATTCGCAATACCTTCAAGTTTTTGTTGGGCAACCTTAACGATTTCGATTACCGCACAAACACCACTGCTACCTGGGCTGATCTTGAGCCGCTTGATCAGTGGATGATGCTGCGCTTGCAGGTTTTGCTCGATGAAATAAATACGGGTTACACCGAATATCGCTTCCATGCGGTCTATCGCGCCATCTACGATTTCATCGTCAACGATCTGTCTGCGGTCTATATGGATGCCACCAAAGATCGTCTGTATGCTGAAACACCCGATTCGCCACGCCGTCGCGCGGTGCAAACGGTGCTGATGCATGCACTTGAGCTGTTGGTACGTACACTTTCACCCATTTTGTCGTTCACTGCCGAAGAAGTGTGGGAAACCTATCCTGCGGGCCTGCGCGCCACGCAGGGCCACCCCGAAAGCGTGCAGCTGGCCGGTTGGCCTGAAAAAGAAGACTTCGTCCCCTCGGTGCCCGCTGTAAAAGCCGCAGCCATTCAGGATGATTTTGCAGCCATCCTTGAGCTGCGCGAAACCGTCATGAAGGCACTTGAACAGGCACGCGGCGATAAGCTTATCAACAAAAGTCAGGAAGCCGCCCTTGTCATTACCGCGCCGGCAGCGTTACTTGAAACTTTGGCGCACTATCCGGTGGCAGTATACGAAGAACTCTTTATCGTTTCGGGCATAGCCTTTAGCGAAGGCGCAAGCCTTGCGGTAAGCATTTCTGCTGCCGAAGGACAAAAGTGCCCCCGCTGCTGGAACTATCGCGAACTCGGCGGCAATGTGGCCCACGAACACGTGTGCGAACGCTGCGGCGATGCGCTGGATGCCCTCGGTTTTTCCGAAGAGGATTAGGCGGATTTTGTGACGCACGATAGGCAGCCTGCAACGCAGCACAAGGACACGCGCACAAAGCGCCAACGTAACGCTTTGGTGTTTGCAGTTGTTGCCCTTATTTGGCTTACGCTGGATGGGGTAACGAAGGCGTTTTTTGAAAGCACACAAACGCTGGGGCAGGTGATGCCCGCAAGCGAATGGGGGCTGATCCATTTTAGGCTGGTGCATAACACGGGTGCGGCATGGGGCATGTTTGGCAATGCAACGTGGCTGCTGGGCGCACTTTCGCTGCTAGTATGTGCCGCGCTGCTAGTGTATCTGTTTGTGCTAGCACCCCGTTCAAGCGTGCCTGAAGTGATAGGCTTGGCGCTGGTGTTTGCGGGCGGTTTGGGCAATGCGCTCGATCGCTTCATGCGCGGTTACGTCGTTGATTTCATCGAAACCACGTTTATGGATTTCCCCGTATTTAATGTGGCCGATATAGGGGTTACCTGCGGCTTTGTTATATTTATCGTATTTTTACTCATACATGAGAAAAAGCGAGCCGCCCAAGGCAGCGAGGAGCACAGTATCTGATGGGTCGTTCTTTGTGTTATAACGCCACACCCAAAGATGAAGGCATGCGCTTGGACACCTGCCTGGCCGCGCGCGCTTTGTATGCCAGCCGTTCGCAGGCGGCGCACTTCATCGATGATGGCCTTGTGTTTGTTAACGGGGGCAGCGCTGCAAAAAAATATGCCGTATGCAGCGGCGACACAATCGTGTATGAAGAAGCGGAAGAATCCCCGCATATTCCCATGGAAGGCCAGGCCATCGATCTTGATGTGCGCTTTGAAGATACCTACCTGCTGGTCTTATCGAAGCAGGCGGGGCTTATTTGCCACCCTTCGCCCGGACACCCCACCTCAACTTTGGTAAATGCCCTTATTCACTATTGCGGGCGCGACAATTTGGCGCACGTGCAAGGTGATGACCGCCCGGGCATCGTGCATCGTCTTGATGGGGATACCAGCGGGCTGATGTTGGCCGCCAAAGATGATGAAGTGGGTTATGCGCTGCAGGAAGCTATTCGCCTGCGCACGGTAGACCGGCGTTATCTTGCGCTGGTGCATGGATCAATTGCCCACGATACGGGCTTGGTTGATGCCCCCATTGCGCGCAGCGAACGCGACCGCACGCACATGCAGGTTTCTGATAAGGCCAATGCCCGTTCGTCGGTGACGACATTTCGCGTGCTTGAACGCTTTGAGGCCGGGCCGCGCGATGAAGGCTATACCCTGCTGGAATGTAAACTGTATACGGGGCGCACCCATCAGATTCGCGTGCACATGAAATATATTAAACACCCCTGCGTGGGCGACCAAAGCTATGGCGCAACAGGATCTGTTTCGCAGCTGGGCCTAGGAAGGCAGTTTTTGCATTCCTATCGCCTCGATTTTACACACCCCATAACAGGGGAAGATCAGCATTTTGTCGACGCACCGCCCACTGACCTGCAAGAGGCTCTTGCCCAACTAGCCCAGCGCAGCACCGGCATCACCCCTGCCGGCACAGAAGTGTATGCTTCCTTAGCGCAGCTTGGGTGCCCCAGCCCCGCGCAAGCTAACAGCCGTTAAGCTGTTAAAAACCCTAGCGTTTCCAGTGCGGTTATCCAAAGAAAAATAGTGCCCACCGAAAGCAGTGAGGTAGTTATCACAATTTGGGCGGCCAATTCATCATCGGCTTCCATCTGCTGAGCCATGGTGAAGCTGCTCACGGCCGTGGGGCTTGCAAATAAAGCCATAAGCGCCCCGAGCTCGATACCGCGATAGCCAAACGCAAGCGCGGCCGCAATACCCACAAGGGGCACAAGCACAAGCTTGCCGCTTACCGCGCAGGCCAACGCGCGTCCGTTACCGTGCAGCTGGGTAAAGGAAAATGATCCCCCCAGCGCTATTAAGGCTAAAGGTGTTGCAATGCCCGCAATAGAATCGATGCTTGTTTCCACCACGCCCGGCAAACGCACGCCGCTGAACACGAAGAAGAGGGCGGCAAGAGCGCCTAAAATTAGGGGGTTTGTAGCAATGCTGCGCGCAATAGATGTGGGCTTAATGGTATCGCTGCGAAAAACCTCCAAGGCCACAACGGCAAGCACGTTGAAAAGCGGTATAACAAACGCGATAAGAATGGCCGTTGTGCCCGTGTTGGCAGCTCCAAAAAGCGAGGAGGCTATGGGCAGGCCAAAAAGCACATAATTGCTGCGAAACATGCCCTGAACCAATACGCTAGCGCGCGTATTATCCTTTTCAAACACAGGCACCAGACCCATAAGGGCGCCAAAACTTATCACGATGCACGCAAGGGCAAACCCCAGAAGGCCGGCGTTGAATTCTGTGGAAAAATCGCTTTTATACACCGTAGAAAACAAAATAAGCGGTAAAAATACCTGGAAACATACCCGATTGAGCTGTTGCAGAAAATCGGGTGTGAACAGGCCTATTTTGCGCAAAAAATAGCCCAGTGCCATCATCAAAAACAGGGGAAATACAACGCTAAAGGCTAAAGAAAAACTACTCATAGCTGCAAAGTTCAACAAGGTTTCCATCGGGGTCGCGCAGATAGAGTGAATGCATTTCGCCACGCACGCCATGACGAACCACAATATCGAGTTCGCGGAAGGTTCCGCTTTCAAGAAGGCTTTGGCGACAGGCTTCGGCAGACCCCTCTATTTCAAAGCACACATCAGCGCTGCCCGTTTGCACGTTTTGGGCTTTTGGCTCAAGTTCGTGTCCCCGCAGGTGCACATTTATCTTAAAATCGCCCGCGAAAAGCTCCCAGCGCCCCCCGGCATCGCGGGCGGTAAAGCCCAGGGCTTCATAAAAGCTGATGCAGGCGGTGATTTCGGCCGTGGTGATAACGATATGATCTATCTTTTTTATCCGCACGGAATTACTCATGGTTATACAGACCCTTCAGGGTGTAGGAATCCAAGATGTGGCCGTCCATCTTGCGATGCAGTTCGTTAAAAAGAAAGCCGCGCTCCAGGTCAAGCAAGGTATCGAGGGCATACACATGCAATTCGTAGATGTGGGGCGCATCGGGCGGGCACATGCCGCCATAGAAGCTTGAAAGATCAGCGCTTTGCTGGCCTCCTTGCAGGCTTGTCCAGCTGTTGGCTCCCTGTACAAAATCGCTTGCGGTCCTGCTTTCGTTTTCGGCAATGTCCGTGCGTGTAATATTGGCGGCCAACCAGTGTATCCAGGCAAACCCGCCGCTTACGGGATAGGCATCCTTGTCTTCAAGCACAATCGCATAGGATTGGGTGTGTGCAGGTGCTTCCTCAATGGTAAAGGGGATGGAATAGTCGGGCACACCCTGGGCATTTACCTGGCTGCCACGTGCGCCGTACTTCGCGTCATAAACGCCGTTGACGATACCGCTGCTGCTTACTAACATGTGAACCCTTTCTCTCGGTTTGTGTTGAGTTCACTATAAAACGTCTGCGCCCCTAAAGAAATTACCCACTTTTTTGTGGGTAAGAGAAATTTTGCTTGTTTGCTTGTTGACGTGCTGGCGCGTTGGGTTGTTGGCCGCGCTAGACGATAACCCCTTTTGCGCGCAGTACCTCTTCTTTGCCCTCTTCACACATCAACGCAATGCCCACTTCCTGCATGATGGTAAGGGCAGCAAGCATGTTTTCACCATGGGGGCGGGTGAGGAAGTATTCAACCCGTAGGGGATAGCCTTCAAAAACTTCCTTGTCTACCAAGCGGCATTCCATCAGCTCTTTAAGCTGTTCAAGCAGCATTTTTTGCGTGATGCCCTCGATGTCGTGTTCCAGCTTGGCAAGAGAGCTGCGGCCCAGGCGCAGCCTCCACAAGATGATAGATTTCCATTTTCCCTTAATCATATCGTGGGTCAGTTCAAGGGGGCAGGTATATTCGCTGCGCAGCTTCATGGGTAGCGCCTCCTAGCCGGAAACCGTCATATTTTCAAAGCGTGCCTGCATCCAGGCGTCGGTAAAGGTGGCATCGATGGCCTGTTCGATGGGGTTTGTGGGGGCAATGCCCGCGGCGCGTTGCCCTTGGCGTTCCATGGCAAGGCAGGTAACCGTAATGTTGACCAGCATAAACAGCGTGACAATAAGAGTGACAATGCGCACCGCTCGGCTTTTCTGGTTGATAAGCTTGAGGCCTTTTTTTACCAGGGGCAATATCACACGTACCCATACCAGACCCAACATGCCCCACATCACGCCGAACAGAAAGTTTGTGCGCCCGGCAATACTGCCGAAGGTGCCCGAATAATCCCAGGCTATAGCCCCCCAGAAAAATTCCATGCCCCAACTGGTCACAAATTCGATGGTGGACCCTACCACCATAGCAACCAGGAAAATAACCACGTTATGCGAATAGTAAAAGCGGTTAAGAAAAAGTGTCAGCAGCGCCGCCCCCGCGCCATAGATGGGGGAAAACGGCCCCCACACCAACCCGGCGCGACTTTCGTAGCCGCCGTAGACGATGGCGTGAAAAATGGTTTCGACACCCAGGCCGATAAGGGAACCTATAACAAAAAGCCAGAACAGAGTAAAAAAGTTGAGCTTGATAAACCCTTGGCCAAACAGGGATTTTACTTCCTTGACCGCGGTGACATACGTTGCATTATGCGCAACAAGATCGCCGGAAGCAGCACTGCGGGCACCAGGGGTGGCACCTGCCACGTCCGCAGCATGCGAAGCCGCCAAAGAGCCTGATTTTTTAGGGTCTTTCTCCATTTTTACCTTTCTAGGTCAAGCTGTGGGATAAACTATATCAGATTTCATTTAGGATAAACGATAGCTACGCCAAGCGGTTGTTGACGAATTGGTCACAAAAGAGCTTAAGAAAGGGTGTTTTACGTGAACGACGAAGCGGGGGCATGGGGAGTCCTTCTGGTCAACACGGGCACGCCCAGCAAACCGACGCCGCGTGCTGTGCGCAAGTACCTTTCTCAATTTCTTATGGACAAGCATGTGGTGTCGGTAAACCATTTCATCTGGTGGTTCATTCTTCACTTCGCCATCCTGCCCAAGCGCGGTCGCGCAAGCGCCGAAAAATACGCCAGCATATGGACGCCCGAAGGATCCCCCTTTCTTATCGCGCATGAAAAGCTGGTGCGAGGGCTGACCGCTGCTTTTGCGGGGGACCCCACAGCGCCCACCGTCGAAGTGCGCTGTGGCATGACCTACGGTAACCCCAGCGTTTCTACGGCCCTTAAGCAACTTAAAGCGGCAGGTGTAACACGTTTGGTGGTGTTGCCTCTCTACCCGCAAACGGCGCATTCCACCACGGCTGCGTCGCTTGATTGCGTGCGTCGGGTGCTCAAGCGTATGCGTTGGAAGCTGCCCTGCGATTTCATCGAAGGCTACCACGTGGCACCTACCTATATAAAAGCGTTGGCGGCTGCGGTGCGCCATGCGGGCTTTGATCCGCAGGGCGAAGATAGGCTGCTGCTCTCATTTCACTCCATACCGCTTGAGCATATAGAAGCGGGCGATACCTACGAATTGCAAGCGGGCGAAACGGCGCTGGGTATAACCGATGAGCTGGGCCTTGATCGCAAGCGCTGGACCATGGGGTATCAGTCGCCTTTTGGCGATCCGCGCAAGTGGCTGCAACCCTTTTCAACCGATATATTGGCGCGCTGGGGCGAAGCGGGCGGGCAAGACGTTTACTTTGTGTGCCCGGGGTTTTCCGTCGATTGCCTTGAAACGCTCTACGACATTAAAGCCGAACTGGCACCGGCGTATTACCGCGCACTATCGGCTGATGGCGCACACCGCCAACGGGGAAAATTCGTGTATGTTCCCTGTCTTGATGCAAGTAAGGCGCACGTGAAGGTGCTTTTTGACATCGTGCGTCCCTCTATTGAAGGAGTAAGAAAATAATGGAAGAATCACAGCAGCAACGAACCGTGCTTTTAGGGGTAACCGGCTGTATTGCCGCCTATAAATCGGCAGAGATTATCCGTGGATTACAAAAGGCGGGCGTGCGGGTCAAGGTGGTCATGACGCAAAATGCGACACATTTTGTCGACCCGACAACCTTTAGAGCCCTTACGCGCGAACCGGTATCCATCGGGCTTTTTGATGACCCCAACGATCCTATTCACCACATATCGCTGGCGCAGGAAGCCGATCTTTTCCTGCTTGCGCCCTGCACCGCTAACGTTATGGCAAAAATTGCCTGTGGTATAGCCGATGACCTGCTTACTACCACCGCCTTGGCAACGAAGGCTCCTATCGTTATTGCGCCTGCCATGAATGTCAATATGTATGAAAATACGGCGACGCGCGCAAATATGGGCACGCTTTTCAACCGCGGTGCTCATTTTATCGAAGCGGGGGAGGGCTATTTGGCCTGCGGAGATACGGGCCGTGGACGCATGGCGGATGTTTCCCGCATCATCAACGAAGTGCTATTGCAGCTTAAAGTTGGCCTTGACCTGGCCGACAAGCAGGTGATGATCACCGCCGGCCCCACCATTGAACCCATTGACCCCGTGCGCTACATCACCAACCATTCTTCGGGCAAGACCGGCTATGCGCTGGCGGGGGCCGCCGCCAGGCGTGGTGCGCAAGTGACCCTTATTTCGGGGCCGGTTATGCTTGCTGCCCCCGAAGGCGTGCACCTGGTGCAGGTGCAGACAGCGCGCGAAATGTTTGAGGCCTGCCAGGAGGCATTTGCTTCCACCGATATCGCTATATTCTCGGCGGCGGTAAGCGATATGCGCCCCGAAGTTGCCTGCGACCACAAGTTGAAGAAGCGCGATGGTGTAGGGGCGCTTTCCAACCTGCAGCTGGTTGAAAACCCCGATATACTAGCCGCCATGGGCAAGGCTAAGCACCACCAAGTGGTGGTAGGCTTTGCCGCCGAAACCGATGACGTTATAGAAAACGCACGCGAAAAATTGTTGAAGAAAAATGCGGACATGATCGTGGCCAACGAAGTGGGAGAAAACAAAGGTTTTGGAACCGACGACAATAAAGTGTGCTTTGTTACCTCTGAAACCGTCGTTGATCTTCCCGTTATGCCAAAAAATGAACTGGCAGATGTGATTTTAGATAAATCACTTTCATTTCTGGCTTGAAAAGAAGGTCAACTACCGTTAATATAGTCAACGCTGCTTTTGAGAGAGAAACGCTTCTTTCAAAAAGCGCATGAACGGGTTGTGGCGCAGTTTGGTAGCGCACTTGACTGGGGGTCAAGGGGTCGCAGGTTCAAATCCTGTCAACCCGACCACAAACACCGCAGGTCAGAGGCTTAAAAGCTTCTGACCTGCTTTCATTTTCTGGAAGTTGTGAAGCTGCCTGTCCAATATCTGTCCAGAGGTGCCTATTTGCTGGCAAACGGTAGCGTTTTGCACGGGGGTTTTTCAGCCCCCCAGCCTTGATTCATTATTTCTTTCGGCAGTATTTTTATATATTTCAATAACTGTGTGGGGAGTTTTTATTCCTTGTTGCCTGCGCCGCTTCGCGCAGTGCTTCTCTTGATTGGGCAGGGAAGGAGAAAAGTTGTTCCGCTCTCTTCTGGATGAAACGGGATAAATCTTTCAGGTAGGGTGTCGGAAAAGCAAGCTTCGCGCTGTTTACAAACTCGAAGCCTTGGAGCTTTTCAAGCTGCGCTTGCTGCACCGGGCCGATAAATCGTGCCGCTTGTTC
>JAVWGW010000007.1:0-22423 GCA_036640375.1 Raoultibacter sp.
TACCCATCGACACCACGAATATCCTGTTTATTTTGGGGGGCGCGTTTGTGGGGCTGGCCGACATCATTGCCCAGCGCATCGGCAAGCATGGCCTGGGCTTCAACGCCGAGGTACCCGTGAACAAAAAGCAGGATGAAGCGGAGCTTTTGGCCAAGGTGTTGCCCGAAGATTTGAATAAATATGGCATGATCCCTGAATTTGTGGGGCGCATTCCCGTGGTGACTTCCTTACAAGAACTTTCGCAAGAAGATCTTGTGCGCATTTTGACCGAGCCGAAAAATGCGCTGGTCAAGCAATACACGCGCATGTTTGAATTCGAGGAATCGACGCTGGTGTTTGAGCCCGAAGCGCTTGATGAAATTGCCAGCGAAGCGGTGGTGCACGGTACGGGCGCGCGTGGCCTGCGCTCTATCATGGAACGGGTGCTGCTTGATGTCATGTATGATTTGCCCGAAACCGAAGGGGCAAGTCAGGTTAACGTAGGCGCAAGCGACATCAAAGGGGAAACGACCCCGAAGATTGAGACGGGCAAACGCGCGGGGCATGCCGCGTTACAAAGCGCGTAGTATTTTGTGTTAATTCTGGTCGCCGTCGCTTATCCCGGCGGCGACTTTTTTATGAGAGCGTACGCGGCGGCGCAGACGCAGCGTTTGAAGCTTCGTTTTGGGAAAGGGCACAGCAGACATGGCCGAAGAAAAAAAGAAGATTGACTACGATTTTGCCGCCCACGAACAACCTTTAATGAAGGCGTGGTATGAGGCGGGTTATTTCCATCGCACGCCGGGCTTTGGCAAGCACGCGGGCGAAAGTTACACCATCGTTATTCCGCCTCCCAATATCACCGGCGTGCTGCACATGGGTCACGCGCTCAACGACACCATTCAAGATACCTGCATTCGCCGCGCTCGCATGCAGGGCTATAAAACACACTGGATTTTAGGCACGGATCACGCGGGTATATCCACGCAAACAAAGGTGGACAAACGCCTGGCTGAACAGGGTATTTCGCGCCTGGAAATAGGCCGTGAAAAATTTATTGACGCCTGCTATGATTGGCGTCAGGAATACGGCACCACCATCGTTAACCAGGTGTATTCGATGGGTTGCAGCGCCGATTTTGATGAAGAGCATTTCACGCTTGACCCTGATTATGTGACGGCAGTGCGCAAGGTGTTTGTGGATTGGTACCACGATGAGCTGGTGTATCGTGGCCGTCGCATCGTCAATTGGTGCCCTTCCTGCACCACGGCTATCGCCGATGATGAAGCCGAATATGTGGATGAATCCGGCAAGCTATGGTATTTGCGCTATCCTTTGACCGAAGCGTTTGAAGGTAAAGATTACCTGGTGGTAGCCACGACGCGCCCTGAAACCATGCTGGGCGATACCGGCGTGGCGGTAAGCCCCAAGGATGCGCGTGCAGCGGCGCTGGTGGGCAAAACGCTTGTGCTTCCCCTGGTAAACCGCGAGATTCCCATTTTTTCCGATTATCATGTCGATGCCGAGTTTGGCACGGGTTTTGTAAAGGTTACGCCTGCTCATGACCCCAATGACTTCGCCATGGGGGAGCGCCACGGCCTGGAGAAAATCAACATTTTCGATGAAACCGCTCATGTGGTTGAAGGCTACGGCACTTACAGCGGCATGACGCGCGACGAAGCGCGCGAGGCCGTTGTTGCCGCTTTTGATGCGCTGGGGCTGCTCGATCACGTTGAGGATCACGACCATGCGGTCATGACCTGCTATCGTTGCCACACCAAGCTTGAACCCTGGCTTTCCGAACAGTGGTTTGTGGCTGTTGATCGCCTTAAAGTTGATGCGGCGCGTGTGGTTGAAGATGATAGCGTGGCCTTTTATCCTGCGCGCTGGAAGCAGGTGTATCTGGACTGGATGGAAAACCTGAAGGATTGGTGCATTTCGCGTCAGCTGTGGTGGGGCCACCGGATCCCTATGTTTTATTGTGATGAGTGTGGCTGGGAAGATGCCAGCGTGGAAGATATTGCGCTGTGCCCCACCTGCGGTGCGCCGACTCGTCAAGATGATGATGTGCTTGACACCTGGTTTTCTTCGCAGATGTGGCCCTTTGCCACGATGGGCTGGACCGAAGCGGGCATGGCGGCTCCTGAAATGGTGGCGGCGTATCCCACGCAAATGCTTTCCACGGCGCGCGATATTATGGGCTTGTGGGTTGCGCGCATGGTGATGGCTTCGATGTATTTTTGTAAGGAAATCCCGTTTCAGGATGTCATTATTCACCCGACGGTTATGGCGGCTGATGGCAAGCCGATGTCAAAAAGTCGCGGCAATGGTGTCAACCCCGTGCGTTTGATGGAAGATTATGGTGCCGATGGCATGCGCTTTGGCCTGTTGATGCAGGTGACGGGCGCACAAGACTTGAAGTTTAACGAAGCGAAGCTGGAAAGCAGCCGCAACTTTGCCAATAAAATTCGCAACGCGGCACGCTTCGTGATGATGAACCTTGAAGGGTATACGCCGGGTGCCCCCGAACCTACCACGCCTGCTGACAAGTGGATTTTCTCGCGCTTGGCCGGGCTGGTTGCCCGTCTGGATGCGGCGTTTGATTCCTATGAATTTGGCGAAATCACCCGCGAACTCTACGCATTTTTCTGGAACGAATTTTGCGATTGGTATATCGAGTTTTCCAAAAGCCGCCTGCAGGGTAGGGGGGCCGACCGCTTGGCCTGCCAGCGCAACCTCGTCTTCGTGCTCGACACGGCCGTGCGTCTGCTGCATCCCATCATGCCCTTTGTGACAGAGGAAATATATCAGGAACTGCCGGGCGCAAAAGAGGTGCCCTATCTGATAGCTGCCGCGTGGCCCGATGCCGAAGCGCTTTCGCGCTATAGCGATCCTGCGGCCGAGCGCGCCATAACGCTGGTAACAGAAACGGTTTCGGCGGTGCGCGCCGTGCGCAGCCGCTACGGTCTTTCGCCAAAAACTCAAATGTGCGTTGCTGTGAAAGCTGCTGGTGCGGATGCCACGCTGCTAGAAGGGCAGCGCGCCTTGCTGCTTGCGCTGGCCAATGTGAGCGAACTTGAAATCGGGGAAGCGGTGCTAAAGCCGGCCGAATCAAGCGTTGTGCTGGCGGCGGGGCTTGAAATTTACGTTAAACTTTCCGGTTTGGTTGATTTTGCTCTTGAGCGCCAACGCTTGGAAAAGGAACAAAAAACCCTTGCCCTTGATGTGGCGAAGCTGGACAAAAAGCTTTCCAACGCCGGGTTCCTGGCAAAAGCGGCACCCGAAATTGTGGCCAAAGATACGGCGAAGCGCGATGAAATGGCTGATAAGCTTGCGCGCATCAAGGTACAGCTTGCAGAAATAGCGTAGTTGTTTTGCGCAGGCGGGCATATTTGCTACAATAGTGAGCGTTTCAATTCACGCGCCCTCTTGCGTCGCGACGTGAACATGATGTTGACAAGCATACTGAGAATGAGGTTGAAATGAACGAACTGTTGTCCCAATTGTGGACACCCCAACTACAATCCGCCTTCATGGTGGTTGTTGCTATGTTGGTCGTGCTCTATGTGCTTTCCATTGTCTGGGTCGTGCGCGATTCCTATCAGCGCGGTGCCGTCTGGTACATCTGGGCTGTCGTTGCCCTTGTGCCCCTTGTCGGTGTTATCGCTTACTGCTTGCTGCGCCCTTCTCTTCTTCAGATCGATCGCGATGAACAAGAGCTTGAAGTGGCCTTAAAGCAGCGTGAACTTATGAAATACGGGGAATGTGCCACCTGTGGCTATCCTGTTGAAAACGATTACGTGCTGTGCCCCAACTGCCACCAGCGCTTAAAAAACCTCTGCGGCACCTGCGGGCATGCGCTTGAACCTTCTTGGACGGTGTGCCCGTACTGCGCCACCCCCGCCGGCGGCGCTCGCCCTCAGCGTGCGGCGGGCAATCGTGGCCAGCAACGTATGCAGCAGGCTGATGCTGCGGCGCCGCGAACGCAGACATCGACTACGTCGCCGCGTAAAGCGGCTTCCCCTAACCAGGCTCGGCAGGCGCATGCGCATCCCGCAAAGGATGCGGGGCAAGAAGCTCGATAGTAGTATATCCAGCATACTTGCAAGACCGCCGATGAGGCGGTCTTGTTGTATGAACAGACAAAATTGTGCAGATGCTTTGTGTGCATCCGGCACCAGAAAGGAAAAGATATGGAAATCATTTTACCCGACGGCTCAAAAAAGGCAGTGGAGGCAAGCGCGACGATTGCCAGCGTTGCCGCTTTGATCGGGGCAGGCCTTGCAAAGGCGGCGCTTGCCGGCAGCATAAATGGCACCCTGGTCGATCTTTCGGCCGAGGTGGCTGAAGGTGATAGCGTTGCCATCATCACGAAGAAAAGCCCTGAAGCACTGGACATTTTGCGCCATTCAACGGCGCATATTATGGCGGAAGCTGTTTTGACGCTGTTCCCTGCAGCTCAGGTTGCTATTGGCCCTTCCATTGAAGATGGCTTCTATTACGATTTTTCGGTCGGCCGTAGTTTTTCAACCGACGATTTAGCGGCCATTGAAGCCGAAATGGATAAGATTATCGCCGCCGATGAGCCTTTCGTGCGGCAGGTTGTTTCGCGCGCGCAGGCACAAGAGCTTTTCGCCGATCAGGCGCTCAAGCTGGAATTGCTTTCCGAATTGCCCGAAGGCGAAACCATCACCGTCTATCATCATGGTGCCTTCACTGATTTGTGCCGCGGGCCGCACCTGCCAAGCCCTGCAGCCATCGGTGCCTACAAACTTACCAAGGTGGCCGGTGCCTACTGGCGCGGCGATTCCGAACGCGAAATGCTGCAACGCATTTATGGCACTGCCTGGTTTTCCCCGAAAGATTTAGCGACGTACCTGTTTACCCAAGAGGAAGCAGAAAAGCGCGACCATCGCAAGCTTGGCCGTGAACTGGGAATTTACACCATGCTTGACGAAGTGGGACCGGGTTTGCCGCTGTTTTTGCCCAAGGGTGCGCGCATCGTGCGCCTTATGCAGGAATGGCTGCGCAAAGAACTCTACCGCCGTGGCTACGATGAGGTCATCACGCCACACATCTATAAATCAGACGTGTGGAAAACGTCGGGGCATTACTATTACTATCACGACGATATGTACTTCTTTAATGTCGACGAGGGTGAAGGCCGTACGAGCGAATTTGGCGTGAAGCCGATGAACTGCCCGGGGCATGTGCTTCTTTACAAAAACGATTTGCATTCCTATCGCGAAATGCCCATCCGTTACTTTGAATTCGGTACGGTGTACCGTGCTGAAATGTCGGGCGCGGTGCACGGCTTGTTTCGTGCGCGCGGGTTCACGCAAGATGATGCGCACGTATTTTGCCGCCAAGACCAGGTGGTAAGCGAAGTTGAATCCATTATGGATTTGGTGGATTCCATTATGAGCAGCTTTGATCTGGAGTATTCTGCTGAAGTTTCAACGCGCCCAGAAAAATCCATCGGTACCGATGAAATGTGGGAGTTGGCGGAAAGCTATTTGAAGCAGGCTTTGCAAGCCAAGGGGCTTGACTACAGCATCAACGAAGGCGACGGTGCGTTTTACGGCCCGAAGATCGACATCAAAATTAAGGATTCCATCGGGCGTACCTGGCAATGTTCGACGATTCAGGTCGACTTCAACAATCCGGAGCGCTTCGACATTAGCTATCGCACCGCCGAAAACGGCGAAGAGCGCCCCTGGATGTTGCACCGCGCCATCTTCGGATCGATCGAACGTTTCTTGGGCGTGCTGATCGAGCATTATGCGGGTGCGTTGCCTCTGTGGCTTTCCCCGGTACAGGTGGCCATTTTGCCGCTGGCCGACCGCCATATCGATGCCTGCAAAGAATTGGCCTCGCAGTTGCGCGGCGTGCAGGGTCGTGTGGAAATCTACGACCAAAACGAACCGATGCGCGTGAAAATTGCTAAGGCACAGGCTGAAAAAGTTCCCTACATGGTTGTTATGGGGGATAAAGAAATCGAAGCGGGCACCGTTTCTGTGCGCGATCACCTTAAAGGGGATCTGGGCACCTGGGAAACACAGAAGCTCATCGACATCATCGCAGAAGCGCAGGTGTAACCAGCGCTACAGCACGCGGCACCTTATGCCCCGCACTCCTCAGAAAAGACCCTACGGGGTCTTTTCTGTTGTGCGTCAAGCGATGCGCAGCGAAGGCCTGCGAGGTGCTACTTCTTCGTATTTTTGTTGGGATGAATCCGCCTGAGTTCTTCCAGGCGGATTTTTTGTTCGGCAGCCACGCGCGCCGCAATGCGCTCGCGCCTTTGTGCGCCCGCCGCAGCAGCGCTGCGCGCTGCGCTATCGCGGTCGGCTTCAGCCTTTGCGCGATCGACGCTGTGCTGCTGCAGTTCGGCGGCGCGGTCTTGCCATTGCGTTTCGATGGCATCATCGCCCGCCTGCTTGATGGCTTCCCAGCGCTTATCGCCTTCGGCTTTCAAGTGCGCCCAGGTGTGGTCGCCATCTTCTTTGGCTTCCTGCCACTCCTGATCGCCCAAAGCTTTGACTTCTTCCCACTGGGCAGGATTGATATCGCGTTCATTGAGCGCATCGAGTGCCTGGTCGGCGTGCACTTGTGGCAGCCACACTTCCATGGGGGCGGCGCCGGTGGGGAAGTGGCGTGCCAAAAACGCCGTCGTGCGCACTTTTTCGCGCGTTGCAGCACGCATGACGCTATCCTGCTTGGCTAACATGTGTTCAAGCGCCACGTGGTCACGCAGGATTTCTCGAATGTCGTGGGGGTGTTGCCTGATTTCGCGCACAGCTTCGATGGGTTGTGCATCGGCAACGCGATAGGTGATTGAAGCCAAAAGCGGCATAAGAAACACGGTGATGGCGCCCGCCGAAACCAAGACGGAAGCAAACATCTGGTCCATGGCACCCGCCTTGACGGCAACGGAGGTGACCGCCACGATAACGGGCAGCGCTGTGGTGCAATAAAGTGCCACTGTCATGCGATGGCGCCCCGACATATCGCTGGTATCCTTCCCCGTGGTAAGCGCCACAAACACCGGTACCGCGCGAATAATCAGCAGCATAACGATGAAGCCCACCAGCAGCACCGGCTGCGCAAACACGGCTGCCAGGTTGATTTTTGCCCCGGATACCACGAAAAATATAGGGATTAAAAAGCCGTAGGCCACGCCGTTGAGCTTTGTTTCCAAGCTGGTGTTGCCCGAGGGGATGACGTAGCGCAAAATGAATCCTGCCGCAAAAGAGCCCAGCACAATATCAAGTTTGAACAGGGAAGATACGGTTATCAGGCCGATGAGCAACAGCACGGTGATGCGCATCATAGTCTGCGCGGTGGTGTTGGCGTTGGCGCTGAGAAAATCGAAGAGCTTGTGGCCAACCTTTTTTGCCCGCGCGGGCAAAATGGCGGTCAACACAGAAATGCCTATGAAGGCAAACAAAATAAGGATGGTCATCCATTCGGCGCGGGTGGAAAGCAGCAGAGCCATAGCCACAACCGGTCCTAGTTCGCCCCAGGTTCCGTAGGAAAGAATCGAATCCCCTACGCGTGTGCCCACCAGGTTGCGTTCCTTGAGCACGGGCAACAAGGTGCCCAATGCCGTGGTGGTAAGCGCTATGGCGATGGCGATACCGCCGGTGCCATCGGCAGAAAAGGCGGGGGTGAAAAAGACGACAAAAAAGGCTAGAAGCAGTGAAATAAGCCAGGTTGCAAGCCCGCGTTTGCCTTGCGATCCTGTAAGATTTTTTGGGTTTATCTCGTAGCCTGCCAGCAGAAACAAGAAGGCTAAGCCCAGTTCTGATAAAAAATCCACCGATTCCGAAAGCTGCACGATGCCCGCCATATAAGGTCCCAGCAAAGCCCCCGCCATAAGTAAAAATACTGTTTCTGGGATGGGTTTCCCGGGAATAAGCTGGGCGAGAACCGGCGCTAGGGCGGCGATGAGCGCGATGGCGGAAAGCGAAATAAGATCGACGGTCATAAAGAGCCTTTCGTGTGGGCAAAAAAGTGAAATTGCCTTTTATTGTAGAGCGGGTTTAGCGCATAAGCTGCGAGAACCTGCCTATTTGCGCTATAGTGGTGCGGTACGAAAAAGCGGGGCTGCGTGCTCTTGTATTATCGGACAACTCTTTGATGGCGTGCACGATTCCGCGGTGAAAAGGGGATATTTAACATGAAGAAAATTCTTGCCCTGGTCGTATCGGCGCTTCTGGCGGCCACTTGTTGTGTGTTGGGAGGCTGCTCAAGTGCCGCCGCACCGCAGAAATCAGTGCTTGATCCAGAAAATCCTGTGCAAATCGAGCTGTGGACCTACTATGCAGGCGAACAGCTGCAGGCCTTCGATGCCTTGGTCACCCAGTTCAATGCCACCGTTGGCAAAGAAAAAGGCGTGGTGGCCACTTCGGTCAGCCAGGGTGGTGTGGGTGATTTAGCCAAGGCGGTTACTGCTTCGGCGCAGGGCGCCGTGGGCGCCAAAGCCATGCCCGATGCTTTTTTGGCTTATCCCAATACGGCGCAAGTGATCAATAAGCTGGGCAAGGTTGCCGATGTGCGCAGCTATTTCACCGATGATGAAAAAGCAGCTTTCATCGAAGGCTTTTTGGTGGAGGGCGATTTGGATGGCGATGGCAGCTTAAAGGTGTTGCCCTGTTCTAAATCCACCGAAACCATGCAGATAAACATGACGGCTTGGAATGAGTTTGCCCAGGCCACCAACACCTCCATCGAGACGCTTTCCACCATGGAAGGCTTACAAGGTGTTGCGCGCAGCTATTACGAATGGACCGACGCTCAAACCCCTGCACCCAACGATGGTAAGCCCTTTTTTGGGCGCGATGCCATGGCGAACTATATGTTGGTCGGCGCCAAACAACTGGGCGTTGACGTGTTTGACATTAAAGACGGAACCGTCACATTCAACCTTGATAAAGCCGCGTTTCGCAAGCTGTGGGATAGCTATTATGTGCCCTACATCAGCGGGTATTACTCTTCTGAGGGGCGCTTTCGTTCCGATGCGGTAAAAACGGGTGATTTGGTGTGCTATGTAGGTTCTTCTTCTTCGGTTGTCTACTTCCCCAAGGCGGTGACCGTCGATGATGCCACCAGTTACGCCATAGAGTTTGGTGCCCGCAGTGCGCCTTTGTTTGCGCAGGGCAAGCCGTGTGCCGTGCAGCAGGGGGCAGGGTTTGTCGTGACCAAAGCAGACGAGAAGACCGAAGCTGCCTGCGTTGAGTTTTTGAAGTGGTTCAACCAGAAGGAACAAAGCACCGAATTTGCCGTTTTAGCCGGGTATGTGCCCGCAACGAAGGAAGCGTGCACCACCCAAAACATAGAAGCGGTTGCCGCCACGATGGACCGGGTGCCGCAAAACTACCTGAAAAACCTGAGGGCAACACTCGATACCATTGAAGGAAGTGAACTGTATAGCACGCCCCTTTTTGAGGGTGGTGTTGCGGCACGCGAAGTGATGGATGCATCGCTGCAAAAGCAAGCGCTTGCAGGTCGTGCGCAGGTTGTGGCCTTGCTGGAAGGTGGCGCAAGCCACGCCGATGCCACCGCCCAAGTTGCCACCGATGAGGCTTTTAATGCCTGGCTTGACGCTTTGTCGCTCGAACTACAAGCGACGATTAAGTAGGTCGCATGGGCAAACCGGCGCATCCCGCATCCCGCAGCAGTAGAATACTTCAGAAGTTGAAGCATTCTCGATCGCTGCGCATGCTGGTCGTGGTGCCCTGTTGTATTGCCTTGGTGTTGCAAGGGTTCATCTATTATTTCGGCCTGGCTCATACGGGCAGTGTGCAGCAGATGGAAGCGGATAGCTACAGCCTGTTTGCTGGTCGTGTTACCTCGCGCGCCGAATACCTTGAAAACCTCATGGTGCAGCGGTGGTCCAATATTGGTGCGGCTGCCGCCACAATCGAGCGCAGCGCCGACAAGGTTTTGGCGCAGCAAGGAACAACACCTGCCACCCTTACTACGGGCGATGCTGCATCGGTTGCCTTAGTTGACGCTTCGGCCGATACGCTCATAGAATGTTTGCGTTCAACGGAGGCAAGCGGCGCCTTCTTTGTAGTAAAAAATAAGGGCCCCGCCAATCCTGAAGGGGATAGCACCCAGACCGGCCTTTATGTGCGCGATTTTAATCCAACGGAAAACTACGGGAACAATTCAGACCTTTTGCTGGGGCGTTGTCCTTCGGCGGTTGTGAAGCGCTTGAACTTGGCGCTTGATAGCAATTGGGCACCCAATTGCCAGTTTGTTGCAAGTGACGGCTTGGAAAACAACTTCTACTACGAACCTCTGCGCGCTGCCGCGCAGCATCCTGAAGCGCAAAGCACCGATTTGGGGTACTGGGCGCGCCCGCATGATTTTGCCGATAATGGGCAGGCTTCCATAACCTACAGCGTCCCGCTGAAAACGGCAGGTGGGGAAGTGTTTGGCGTTTTTGGTATTGAGGTGGCCCTTGACCGGGTGATGGCCTTGTTTCCCTATGAAGAACTGGACAGCCGGGGTACGGGATCGTATCTGTTTGCCATCGCCCGCCCTGGATCTGATGCGGCTTTGGAGGATGAGGGTTTGCCGGTGGGGGATGGGCCGCGCACCTACGAAATGCTGGATGGCCGCGGGGGATCGTATGGTCCTTACACCAGCACGGGCAACCCGCTCTTCGATGCTCAGCTTGATGAAGCGGGGCGTATGCATGTCGATTCTTCTTCAAAGGATATGATGGCGTATGCCAGCAAGCTTTCTTTGTATGGGGAAAATTCACCCTACGTTAAAGATTCCTGGGTGATTGTTGGCCTTGACACACGCCAGGCCTTGTTTTCTTCCGCGCAATGGCTCAGCCGAAGCCTTTTGCTATCGTTTGCTGCTTCAGTGGTTGTGGGGCTGGTGTTTGCCGTATTGATGGGCGTGGTGCTAACGGCAAAGTTCTCTTCTTTTATGCAGCAGGTACGCAATCGGCGACCCAATGGGGAAGTGGCGTTTACGCCCACAAAGGTTTTGGAATTGGATGAACTGGCCAGTGCGATCGAGGCGCTTTCTGCCGATGTGGCTTCAAGCGCTTCGCGCTTAGGGCAGATTATGGCGCTTTCCGATCGCCGCATTGGGGCATTTGAATACGATATGACCACCAAAGCTATTTTTTATGCGGGTTCCTTTTTTGAACTGTTGGGCGTTGATGATTTCCCTGATTTTCCGGCGGATATCGATCGAGCCAGCATGGACGCGGGCACCCTGGATGCGGTTTCGCTTGAGCGCTTGTTTGAAGCCTACAGACCTTTCATGCAGCTTTCTGCCGATAGGGCTTCAACGTGGATTATTGACATCCCCCACACTCAGCGCATCGTTCGCTTTTGCCTGACCGATGGTGAAGAAGCGCGCCATGTGTTTGGCCTGCTTGAAGATGTGACCGAGGAAGTGAGTGCGCGCCGTCGCATCGAGCACGAACGCGACCATGATATTTTGACGGGCCTTTTAAACAGGCGTGCCTTTGAGCGTTCGGCTGAAGAGTTATTGGAGCAAGCACGCCGCAAGAATCTTTCTGCGATGATGTTCATGCTTGATCTGGACGGCCTTAAATTCATTAACGATTCCTATGGCCACGATTGGGGCGATGGCTATATCAGGCGCGCGGGGGAGCTCATTTACGCAGCCGTGGGTTCCTTGGGCTTGGCGTCGCGCGTTTCAGGCGATGAGTTTTTGGTTCTTGTTGTCGGCACACAAGAGCTTGTTGTGCAGGTGGCGACAGACCTGCAAGCGGCTTTTACCACCAAGTTTTTTGATACGCCCGACGGCCAGCATATGCGCGTGCGCGCTTCGATAGGCAGTGCCTGTTTTCCTGAAGATGCCACCGATTATATGCGTTTGCGTGAATATGCTGATTTTGCTATGTATACGGCAAAAAATACGCGCAAAGGCGAACTGTGTGTGTTTAGCCTCGATCTTTATCAGCAGAAATCCCACCTCTTAAGCAAGAAGGAAGATTTGAATCGTCTGCTCGACGAAGTGCTGGTCGACTATCATTTCCAGCCAATCGTCAGTGCACGTACGGGCGAAGTGTTTGGCTATGAAGCCTTAATGCGCCCCCGCCTGCCTTCACTTTCGTCTCCCGATCTGGTGTTGGAGCT
Organism: Raoultibacter sp.; assembly: GCA_036640375.1. GTDB lineage: Bacteria > Actinomycetota > Coriobacteriia > Coriobacteriales > Eggerthellaceae > JAVWGW01. Next base: position 12,114 of record JAVWGW010000007.1, read on the forward strand.
GGCACGTTCGCAATCAAAGCTGCATCGTGTCGAGCAGATTACGTTTTTTGAGGCCCTAAAATCCTACGAACGCTTTGGCATGGGGGATTCTTTGCGCCTGTTTGTGAACACGATTGGCACGCAGTGCCTTTCTGAAGAAGACATTGCCACCTTGACCGCCCGCTATCCTGCGTTGCTTAAGTGTCTGGTGGCAGAAATTACGGAAAGCGAATACGGTCGAGGGTTTTTGGAGCGCAAGCGAGAAGTGATGGAGGCGTGGGGCGGATCGTTTGCCATCGACGATTTTGGCACGGGCTATAACGGCGATTCCATCTTGCTTGAAAGGGTTGCTGATTTTGTAAAAATTGATATGTCGATTATCGCCAACATTAGCCACGATTATGATCGTCAGGCCATCGTCGTTAACTTGCTGGACTATGCCCACACGCGTGATATCAAGGTAATTGCCGAAGGGGTGGAAACCGAAGAACAGTTAGGCACGCTTATTGAACTGGGCGTCGATTACATTCAAGGCTACCTTACCGGGAAAGCAAGCGCCACGCCGCAGCCAGAAAACCCCGCAATCGTCGCCCTTGTTCGTGCGCTCAACGAAAGGCACCTTCCCTAAAAAATCTGCAACGCGCAGCTTAGGTGCTGGTATACTTTGCCTATGACACAAGCCTTACCCACCATAGATGCGCTATCACCCTTCAAGCGGCAGGTGTATTATGCTGTCGAAGATGTGCGCCGGGGCAACGCGCTTGCCCGCACTTTGGGCGTGATGATTTTAGTTTTGATTGTGGCCAATGTGTTTGCGCTTCTCTTTGAAACACAAAGCAACCTTCCTGCTGTGGCGCGCAGTGGGTTTTCGCTGTTTGGCATTTTTTCGGTGCTGTGTTTTGCGGTGGAATATGCCTGCCGCATCTACGTTGCCGATGTGCTCTATCCTGCTTTGCGCCCGGCGCGTGCACGTATGCGTTACGTGATTTCACCCATGGGCATCATCGACCTTCTCGCCTTTTTCCCCGCTATGCTTTCGTGGATGATGCCGTTTTCGGCTTCGGCGTTAAATGCGCTGCGGGTGATTCGCCTTGTGCGCCTGGTGAAGTTGACGCGTTACATGAAAGGGCTGCACACCATTTCTCGGGTGCTCAGTAAGCGCAAACACGAAATTGTTGCCGCCTTGATGGTGCTGGCTATGCTCACCATAACCTCAAGCGTATTGATGTACACCTTAGAAAACCCTGTACAACCCGATCAATTTGATAGCGTGCTTACGGGATTGTACTGGGCTATGACCACTATCACTTCCACCGGGTACGGCGATTTGGTGCCCATTACGGCGGCGGGGCGCGCCGTCGGCTTTTTGACCATGGTGCTTTCCATTGCCGTCGTGGCTATTCCTGCCGGCATATTTTCCGCCGGTTTTGTCGCCGAATTCCAAGCATCTTCTTCAGCCGATACGGCTGATACAGCCGCTGTCGAAGAAGATGCCTCAGCCTAAAAAAATCGCTATGCCAAGCTGCGTGCCCTATTTCTTTTTGAACAGGGGAGTTTCTTCGGGCAGGCCACAGCGGCGGTTGTTCCATTCTATGATTTGGCGCAGCGCCACTAGGGCCAAAAACGCGATGCCGATATAGCCGGTGTAGGGATAGATTATGTTCATCAAGGTGCCGTAGGGCAGTTGACCTGCGATAAGGGCCAATACGGTCAGCGCGGTTAGCGTGATGCGATAGCGCGGGGTGTCTTCCATCGAAATGCGCGTTGTGGCGGTCCACAGCATGGGGGCGCCGGTGGTGAAGATGCCGCACAGCACAATAACGGCAAACAGAAGGCTTAAAAGGGGCGAAACCAGGCCGGCGAAGTAGAGGTTGGGCACATCGAGCGCGGCCACTTCGGGGGCATAGGCCAAAAGCGCCAGGTTAAGCAGAAGAGCAGCAGTCATAAGCAGGATGCCGCCTAAGATGCCACCGATTTTTGCCTCGCGCGCTGAATTTGCAATGGAGCCAGTTTGGGTGAAAAACGGTACGGATCCGGTGGCGTTATAGGCCACGTAAAGAGCACCCGCCAGCATCCAAAGCGGTGCCCCCTGGGTTGCATTGGGAATGCCGGCCAATACATCTGCGTGTTGCCCTATATTGGCAAGTCCGGTGGGGTTTATGGCAAGCGCAAAGCTGGCGATGACGATGGTGAATACGATGATGATAGGTCCTATGGCACCAATAACATCGACGATGCGCTTGAACCCGAACAGGTTAGTTATGTAGATAAGTGCTGCCATGCCCAAAGAACCAACCCAGGTGGGCGCGCCAAAGTATTGCGCAATCGTGGCGCCCGCACCGGAAATCATGATAATGACAACCAAGAACAAGAATAGGGGGATGAACCATGAAAGGAACAGCCCGAAGTATTTTCCCGCATAATAGCGAAAGCTTCCTTCGGCAAGTTCTTCGGTCGTTTGCCCGCGATGGCGATAGCCGTAGTTCATAAGGGTTTTACCCGACCAGGCAAAAAGCACCATCGCAATGAAGATGCCACCGATAGACCACAGGCCATAGGCGGTGAAAAACTGGAGAATTTCCTGCCCGGTCGCAAAACCTGAACCAATCATGAAGGCGACGAATGCGCCTGCGAAACGGATAACGTTTGTGGGTTTGACTAAAGGTTTTTCTTTTTCGGATCTGTCTTGGCAGCCGGAAGCTTGTGGTGCGGCGCTGTTCGGCTGTGTGTGCTCAGACATAGAAATCCTCCTTTTCGGTGCTGCTGTCGATGAAAAAGCGCCTGTTCGGCGCTTTTCTTACCAAATGTGTGTGCCCGCGTTTGTGCAAGCTGCGTTCTATAGTAGCGCATCCGCTTGTTTTATCAAGCTTATCAGCTGTTCAATATCGTCGTGCAAATTGACGCGGACGGCAAAGCTGCCCAGGCCATCGTAGCCCTCGCACGATACAACGCGCAGGCCAACCTGCTGAAAAACAGCCCCGAGGTCAACGCTGTGATCGCTGGTGTACAGCATCGAAATGGGCACGCCCACATCGGTTGTAGCCACTGATAAGTGGTCAAGAGCCGCCAAAACGCGGGGCTTGTCGCGCAGCACGCGCATGCGCGTAGATTCGCGCCAATGAGAACGTAAGGCCTGCTGGGCAAAGCTATCGGCCAGAGAGTTTTTGGCGTAAGGGATGTTCACTTTGCCCAGGGCGTTGATAACGATGGGGGCGGCGATAACGTAGCCCAGGCGCACGCCCGCTTCACCAAGCGCTTTGGAAAACGTGCGCACGCAGGCCAGATTCTCAAACTCTTCCACCAGGCAGGCAGCCGAATTGGCATCATCCATGTAGTCGCCGTACGCTTCGTCGATCACGATAAACGATCCCACTGCGCGCGCCGCTTCGACGGCCTGGCGCATGTGGTCAAGGCTAAAAACCTGACCGGTGGGATTGTTGGGGTTGTCGATATAAATGTAGGCCTTCGGGTGGGCGGCGATGGTGTCAATCAAATCTTGCGCGCAAAAAGCATAATTGTTTTCCGCCCGCAACCCCACCGTTTCAAAAGAGGGCTGGTAGGTGATGAAGTCATCCACGATAGCGGTAAAGGTGGGTGCCATGCAGATGATGGTTTTATCGGGAACAAGGCACAGGCGGTTAAGCGCCATAACGGCACCGATGGACCCGCAGGAAAACGCAATCATGTTGTCGCTTAAATCGGCCACGGGGGCAAAGCGCTCGCGCAAGGCAGCTTTAAGGCCGGTGTCGGTTTCGTCGGGGTAAAGATTAACCGATCCCAGCACGTCTTCGGGCACGGTCAGCCGCGGGGTGCCGTAAGGGTTTGATCCCATGGAGCAATCGAGGGCATAATCGAAGTTGGAAAGATGTTCGTGGTAATCGTTGCGTTCAAGCGTGAGAAGGTTTTCGCGGATTCCGTACATGGGTGCCTTTCTGGTTGCCGTGCAAGTTAGAGTTCAAGGTAGGTTTGTAGGCGCGGCCAAGATTGGGCCGCATCGGTGTAGCCCGCTTCGTAGAGGGCGAACAATTTGTCGGCATCGCGTTCCATATTGGCGATGGTGACCGGCTGGCTGGGGCGAATAAGAAACAGGCGCCCCGCTTGTTCCAGGCGCAAAAGCGCGCGGTAGGTTCGGTTGTATTCGAAGTGGCGCCCCGCCAGCCGTTCGATGTAGTAAGGGTAGTTGGCGTAGCGCTGCCGTTGAAGCGCCAGCAGTTTTTCAGGCCCCTTGCTATAGCTGGCATCTTGGGTAAGCACGACGATGTGCTTGCGCGCGCCTGTTAAAAGCGAGTAGAGGATGGGCACGCTGTCGCAGGTGCCGCCATCAAGCAAAAACTTGCCATCGACCTCGACTATCTTGCTTACCATAGGCAGTGCAGAAGAAGCGATCAGGTAAGGCAGATCGGCCACGGCATCGGTGAAGCTGTGGTAATCGGCTTCCCCTAAAACAAGATCGCTTGCCACGGTGGTCAGACGCACGGGGGATGCGTTGAAGGCATCGAAATCGTAGGGTTCAAGCTTGTTGGGCAGTTCATTGAAGGAAAACTCGCGTCCAAATGCATTGCCTGTTTTCACAAAACTTTTTAAGGAAAGGTAGCGCCAATCGTTGCAATATTTCGTGTTGAGATAGCAGGTGCGCCCATCTTCGCCCGCCGCATAGTTATAACCATTAAGCGCTCCGGCCGATGTGCCGATAACGTGTTGGGCAACCAGGCCTTTATCCATGAAGAAATCAAGAACCCCCGCAGTGAACTGGCCGCGCATGCCGCCGCCCTCCAGCACCAGATTGACGGGCAGCACTTCGTGGCCCTGGTAGGCGGGCGTGTGGTTGGGGCGTAGGGCGTGTGTGCGTTCGTGCGCGTTGATGGCCATGGTGTTCCTTTCTTTGTGTAGCATGAACTATTATACCTATCTTTAGCAGGTACGTTTTAAGCCGTCACCTTATTGTCGTGTTACTTTCGTCAGTAAATGTTATCGAAACGGTAACATTAAAGAAGGGGGCTTGGCGAAGTGGGCACAAGCTTCTACAATGAGGAAAAACAAAACGCGAAGCGACAGTGGTCACCTCGCCAAACAAAGGAGTATACGATGAGCGAAGTTGTTTCTTCAGCAGATTTCCAGAGCAAAGTTCTGGATGCGCAAGAACCTGTTTTAGTCGATTTCTTTGCCACGTGGTGTGGGCCGTGCAAGATGTTGGCGCCGGTGCTTGATGAAGTGGCCACGGAAGTTGAAGGCAAAGCTAAGGTGTATAAGCTCGATGTTGATCAAAGCCCCGACATCGCTTCGCGCTATAGCGTGATGAGCGTGCCGACGCTGATTGTGTTTAAGGGCGGCCAGGCAGTGCAGCAAGCGGTCGGCGCTCAGCCCAAGCCGCGTTTGCTAGAAATGCTTGCGTAACTTAAAAACTCATGTGCGATGCGGGCATTGTTTTAGCAGTCCCGTTCGCCTTATGATGCAACCCGGGTGTAGTGCCCGGGTTGTTTTGTACGGTAAGGAAAGCACATTGAGCGCGGTTTGTCTGCACGCGTGTGGCAGTTGAATGTTGGGCGAAAGGAAAATCATATGGATACAACACAGGATACGCTCTTTGATGTGGCGGTAATCGGGTCGGGCCCGGCGGGTATGACCGCGGCTTTGTATGCGGCGCGCGCTGGTTTACAGGTGGCATTGTTTGAACGCATGATGGCCGGTGGGCAGCTGGGCGAAACCGAGAAAATAGATAATTACCCGGGGTTTCCTGAGGGTGCTGGTGGTTTTGATCTAGCCTTTTCTATGAAGCAGCAGGCCGAACGCTTCGGGGCGCTCTCTATCAATGAAGAGGTAAGCGCCGTCGATTTAGAGGCAGCGCCCAAACGCGTCACCACAGCCCAGGGCGTCTATGCTGCCAAAACTGTGATTGTGGCCACGGGTGCGCGCCCGCGCAAGCTGGGGCTTGAAAACGAAGAGGTGCTGGCGGGGCGGGGCATCTCGTATTGCGCCACCTGCGATGGCAACTTCTTCCACGGCAAGACGGTGTTGGTTGTGGGCGGTGGCAACACAGCGGTGGCCGATGCGCTCTATCTTTCGCGTATTTGCCAGCGCGTCATCGTGGTGTATCGTCGCGATACCCTGCGTGCCACCGCCGTATACCACGATATGCTCAATGGTATAGAAAACGTCAGTTTTGAATGGGACAGTGTTGTGACCAGCGCACACGAGGCCGAAGGCAAGCTTGTGGGCGCCACGATAGAGAATGTGAAAACGGGTGCGGTACACGATATTGCCTGCGATGGCCTGTTTGTGGCAATTGGCACTATTCCCAATACGGAATTTCTTAAAGGGGCTCTGGCGCTTGACGGTGCCGGGTATGTGGTGGCCGAAGAAGGCGGCAGCACTGCAATTCCGGGTGTGTTTGTGGCGGGCGATGTGCGCACAAAGGCGCTGCGGCAGGTGACCACGGCGGTGGCCGATGGCTCCCATACCGCCGAAGCGGCTGCGGAATTCGTGGCGACTTATCACTAGCCGCAAGGTGTGCACCCTTGACGTGGTAGTATAGTTGCCTGTAAAAACCGAATCCCTGCACGCAAGTGCGAGCGAGGCAGTATCGCTTAGAAGAAAATAGGATAGTCGATGTTAGAAAAACTAAAAAAGATAATCAAAGCTTACGAAGACCTTGAAGTTCGTTTGGGTGACCCCACGGTTTTGGCAAACCAAAAAGAATACAACCGCTTGGCAAAAGAGTATGCCGACCAGGGATCCTTGGCAAAAGTTGCCCGCGAATACGTGCAGGCGGCGCAAGATCGTGATGAGGCCAAAGAAATGCTGGCCGATGCTGATATGAAAGAATTTGCCCTGGAAGAAATCGCTGAAAACGAAGCGAAAATGGAAGGCTTGGAAGAAGACATCAAGTTCATGTTGATTCCTGCCGACCCGGCAGACGACAAGGATATTATCGTGGAAATCCGCGGAGGTGCCGGCGGGGATGAAGCGGCTATTTTTGCGGGGGATCTGTATCGCATGTATTCCCACTTTGCCGATGACCAGGGATGGAAAACGGAAGCACTTGACATTTCTGCTTCAGAAGCGGGCGGTTATAAAGAAATTCAATTCAAAATCAAGGGCGATAAAGTCTATTCGATGATGAAGTTTGAAAGTGGCGTGCACCGCGTGCAGCGCGTGCCTAAAACCGAAAGCCAGGGGCGCATTCATACCTCGACGGCAACGGTTGCCGTGCTTCCCGAAGCCGATGAAGTTGAAGTGGACATAAACCAAAACGATTTGCGTATCGACGTGTATCGCGCCGGTGGCCCGGGCGGCCAGTGCGTCAACACCACCGACTCCGCCGTGCGCATCACGCATATGCCTTCAGGCTTGGTTGTGCAATCCCAAGATCAGAAATCTCAGCTGCAAAATAAGATTGCTGCCATGAGTGTTTTGCGCGCGCGCCTTTACGAAAAGATGCTGGCCGAACGCCAGGAGGCCGATAGTGCCGAGAGGCGCAGCCAGATTGGCACGGGCGATCGCAGCGAGAAAATTCGCACCTATAACGGCCCGCAGGATCGCGTGACCGATCATCGCATCGGCTACAGTGGCACCTACAATGGCATTTTGATGGGCGCAGGCGGCAACGGTTTAGGCGAGCTGATTGTGGCTTTGCAAACGGCCGATCGGGCCAAGAAACTGGAAAACGCAGTATAGGCCGCGTTTATGCAGGATACCTGGACAATAAAGGCAGCTCTTGATTGGACGCAAGGGTATCTTGAGCGCAAAGGCGACGAAAACCCGCGCCTAAGCGCCCAGTGGCTGCTTTGTGCGGCGACGGGGCTTGCGCGCATCGATCTGTATACCCATTTTGACCAGCCCTTAAGCCCGGAAGAACGCGAAACCCTGCGGGGTCAAGTAACGCGTCGCGCTACGGGTGAGCCGCTGCAATACATTACCGGCGAAGTGGGGTTTCGCTATATCACGCTCAAGGTTGAACCCGGGGTGCTTATTCCGCGCCCCGAAACCGAGGTGTTAGTGGGTCTTGGCTTAGCAGCGCTGGGGGCGTGCGATCAGGCCACCGATGCTTACCTTGTGGCTGATCTTTGCACGGGAACCGGGTGTGTTGCGTGTTCGATTGCCCACGAAAACCCCGCGTCCCACGTGATAGCGACCGATATTTCTCCTGATGCAGTGCAGCTTGCGCGCAAAAACAGTGAGGCTTTGGGCTTGGATGCCCGCATCGAGGTAATCGAGTGCGACTTGGGCGCGGGAATCGATGCGCAGCTTATGGGCACGTTTGATCTTGTTATTTCCAACCCCCCTTATGTGCCCAGCTCTGTGGTAAAAACCATCCCCGATGAAGTAAAGAACTTTGAACCTGCCTTGGCACTTGATGGCGGCCCCGATGGGCTTGATCTGTTCCGTCGCTTGCTGCCCTTTGCGCATGGTGCGCTTAAACCTGGCGGCACTTTAGCTGTTGAGCTGCACGAAGAGGGGATGGAGCACGCGGCAAGCCTTGCCGAAAAAGCAGGTTTTACTGCCGTGGATATTGTTCATGATTTAGCCGATAAGCCACGGGTACTTGTTGCAACCCGAAAAGAAGCCTAAAGGGGTTTTCATGAGTAACATTATCAACGAACCGAAAAATACCTTTCCGATTTTCGTCAAAGTGCGCGAGCAGCTGGAACATCGAGCATTGTGGCTTTATCTTTTGGTGGACGAAGCGGAGAAAAAGGGTCTTGCCGCAGACGATTTTGCCGCGCAAGCTGTCAAGCGTTGCGGGCTTTACCAGGGCAAGGAAATCGTCGAGAAAAGTGGCACAAAAAGCCTCAAGGGCTTGAAGAAGGTGCTGTTTACCAAAAGCGCTCAGATTGTTTTCGAGATGAAAATCGTTGAAAGCACCGATGATGTCTTGAGTATAGATTTTCACTACTGCCCCTTGGTTAAAGCGTGGCAGAAGCAGGGGTGCACCGATGAGGAAATTTCCCACCTGTGCGACATTGCCATGTGCGGGGATCGAGGCATTGGCGAAGCGCACGGCGTAGAGCTCGATTTGCCGAAAACGATTGCGCGCGGCGATGATTGTTGCGCCATTCGCTATATCCGTCGCTAGAAGGGGTAAACCATGCCACAATCAACGGTTCTTGCTAGCAAGCTTACGCAAAGCGCTGAGGCGCTGGGCTCTTACCTGGTCGGCCGCCACCCCCGCATCGCCCTGATTTTGGGATCGGGGTTAAACCCCTTAGCTGAACAGGTAAAAGATGCCGTTACTATCCCGTATGCGCAGATTCCGCATATGAAAACTAGCACGGCGGCGGGCCATGTGGGTCGGTTTGTGTGTGGCACGCTAGGGGGCGTGGAAGTGCTGTGTATGCAGGGGCGCCTGCATGGGTATGAGGGGAATACCGCCCAGGAAGTGGCTTATCCGGTGTGGCTTATGCAGCGTTTGGGCATCGAAACCCTCATTACCACAAATGCGGCGGGGGCGATAAATGAAAGCTATCGCGTGGGGGATTTTTGTATCATGCGCGATCACATCAATTTTACCGGCCGCAATCCGATTGCCGCGGCAGACCCCGCAGCTCTTTTTGATCGCTTCTTTTCCCTGGCCGATGCCTACGACCCGCACCTGCGGCATCTGGCTATGCAGGTGGCAGCCCGCCAGGATATTGCCGCGCACGAAGGAGTCTATCTTGGCCTGCTGGGTCCGAGCTTTGAAACGCCCGCAGAAATAAAGATGTTTCGCAGCTGGGGTGCCGATACGGTGGCTATGTCGGTGTGCGAAGAGGTTATAGCGGCACGCCATGCCGGCATGCGCGTGCTGGGTATATCGCTTATATCCAACATGGCCTGCGGTATTAAGGGCGCTAGGCCCACGGGTGCCGAAGTGCTTGATGTGGCAAAAACCTGCGAAGAAAACTTTGCCCACCTCATCAAGGGCATCATTACCAACCTGTAATACAAAATAGGGAAGGCGTCTAAAACAAGCCTTCCTCGCACCTACTAGCCCGCTTTTCATTCCCTTTTGAACACGGGATTTTTTGCGGCAAAACCCCCGAAAAACAGTCAAATGTTGTCGTTCATGTCGCTGGATTTGTCGTTCATGACAAATTGCTGACTAATTTAATCATAAATGATAGCCTTTTGGTTAGAAATGCCTAAGGGTAAGCGAGGCTCATACAGTTGTGAAAAAGTGAGAGCAAGGAGAAGAAAATGAAAAAAGTAAGAAAGCCAAGCAGGGGTATAGCACTTGTGCTTGCCGCCGCTTTGGCATTGACACCTCTGGCAGGTTTCCCCTTGCCAGCATTTGCTGCTGGCGAAAAAGCGCCACAACACGTATCAACTGCTGCTGCAACAACTGATGATTCTTC
>JAVWGW010000008.1:0-19318 GCA_036640375.1 Raoultibacter sp.
GGTAAGGGTTGAGATAGCGGGTATTTTCGGCGTGAGGGTTCCTGTTTTCAAGAGCTGGCTTTCCGTGATGCGCGCTGCGCGCAACGCGTGCTGCCATCATTCGCGGGTCTGGAACCGCGTTTGGGGCGTAAGTCCTGCCATCCCCAAGAACTGGAAGAGCTTCGCCGCGCCGACGAATCGAACATTTGCCGTGTTGACTATCCTTTGCTACATGCTCTACGTAGTCGATGACGGCAACGCATGGAATCGGCAAGTTGAAGATCTGCTGGCTGATTTCAATGACATCCCAAAAGAGAAAATGGGATTTCCTGACGGTTGGGAGACTATGGGTATTTGGGGGGAACTTCCGAGGCATATCCTTCACAAGGTGATCGTCTAGCGCGAAGCTTTGCGTTTGACATTTTGCTTGAAGGTAGGGCTTCGCCCCTGATCACCGGTCGGGCAAATTGTGGTAGACGCCTTGGCGGTGTCCGGCGCGCACCACTTTAATGATCAGATTCCCTTCGTCGATAGCGGCAAGAAGGCGATAGCTTCCGACGCGATAGCGCCAGCCCTGTTGCGTGCCTTGTATCTGCTTGCTTCCGGCAATCGCTTTAGGGTTTTCGCACCCTTCCAAATTGTCCTCAACCCACGACGCAATAAACAGGCGCTGTTTCTTCTCGATTGATAACAGCTGTTTGGCTGCTTTGCTGGACCAGGTAACATGCCAGGTCATCGTGCTTCCTTGCACATACGCATGACTTCATCCATGGTGTAGGTGCTGTCGTTTTCTTCGGCAATCGCTTCGGTGTACGCTTGCAAGTCGGCCGCATCTTCAACCTTTTCAAGCACGGCTTCGCGCACAACGTCTGAAAATGTCTTACCGCGAAAATCGGCGTAACTTTGTATCCAGGATTTTTCTTCACCAGCAAATCTGATGGTGGTTGCTTCCATGGCCATTTTTACCTCTTTCACCGTATTACGACGTAATACGATTATAGCACAGCTTCAACCTGCAGAAGCATTCCCTTTGCCAGCGCAAACTTTACGCAGATTTAACACGGGGCAGACGGCGTTTTGACCTGCATCCTTCACCATGTTCTTGTGCTTACAACAACGTGGATTTGAAAGGAAAGAAATGAAAAAAATGTTGGTCGGTATCACCCTGTGCGCCGTGCTTGCTTTGGGAGTTTTCGGTATGGCGGGATGTTCTGGTGGCGCTGCACAAGGTTCGACTGCGCAAGGCTCGGCTTCGCCTTCGGGTGATATTTCGGTCTATTCGCGTGAAGAAGGATCGGGCACCCGCGGTGCGTTCATCGAACTGTTTGGCATCCAGCAAAAAGATGCCAAGGGCGAAAAAGTTGATATGACCACAGCTTTGGCCGCCATTACCAACTCGACTTCCGTGATGATGACCTCCATCGCCGGCGACCCCAATGCTATCGGCTACATTTCGCTGGGCTCGCTCAACGATACGGTGCGCGCGCTTAGCATCGACGGCGCCCAGCCCACGGCCGCCAACGTGGCCGACGGCAGCTACAAGATTGCCCGCCCCTTCAACATTGCCACCAAGCAGGGGCTTTCTGATCAAGCGCAAGATTTCGTGGATTTCATCATGAGCGCCGATGGCCAGAAGGTCGTTGTGGATAACGGCTACGTTGCCGCCGTTGGTGACGCGAAGGCCTACACGGCTTCTGGCAAAAGCGGCAAAATCGTGCTGGCTGGATCTTCCTCGGTTGCCCCGGTGATGGAAAAGCTTGCCGAAGCCTACAAGAAAATTAACCCAGATGTCACCCTTGAAGTGCAGCAATCCGATTCCACCACCGGCGTGAACATGGCCACCGAAGGCACCTGCGACATCGGCATGGCTTCGCGTGAACTGAAGGATTCCGAAACAGCGGGCGGCCTTAAAGCTACGGTCATCGCGCGCGATGGCATCGCCATTATCGTGAACAAGGGGGCTTCCCTTGAAGGCATGACCAGCAACCAAGTGATGAAAATCTACACGGCCGAAGCGAAAACCTGGGAAGACGTTCTTGCCTAAGCGCGGCTGGTGTGTGCTTTGAGCGTGCCTTGTTTGCTGCTGCTGTGTTTCTAGGAAGGGAGTTTGATGAAAAAGGCGTTTATCGCCGAAGGTGCAGCACGGGTTTTGTTTGGCGCCGCCGCGGGGGTTTCAATCCTTGCGGTAGCGCTGATCTGCATCTTCTTGTTTACCAATGGCGTGCCGGCCATCGCACAGATCGGCCTGCCCGATTTTTTGCTGGGTACCACCTGGCGACCGGCCAACGATATCTATGGCATTTTCCCCATGATTGTGGGGTCGGTGTATGTTACGGCCGGCGCCATTGTTGTGGGGGTGCCCATCGGCCTTGCCTGTGCCATTTTTCTGGCGCGTTTCGCAAGCGGGCGCGTGGCGCGCATCTTAAAGCCGGGCGTGGAGCTTTTGGCGGGCATTCCTTCGGTGGTCTACGGCTTTTTCGGCCTGGTGATGATCGTGCCGTTTTTGCGCGTTGCGGCCCCGGGCAACGGGCTTTCGCTGTTGGCGGCCGCCCTGCTTTTGGGCATTATGATTTTGCCCACCATTATCACGGTGGCGCAATCGGCCCTAGAAGCGGTTCCGGGCAAGTATTACGAAGGTGCTCTGGCGCTGGGGGCCTGCCACGAACATGCCGTGTTTAAGGTGGTTGTTCCCGCGGCGGCATCCGGCATTATGGCGGGCATTATTTTGGGCGTGGGGCGCGCCATCGGCGAAACCATGGCGGTCATTATGGTGGCGGGCAACCAGGCCGTCATCCCCGAAAGCATCTTTGCCGGCGTGCGCACCATGACGGCCAATATCGTGCTTGAAATGGGCTATGCGGCCGATTTGCATCGTGGCGCACTTGTGGCCACCGGCGTGGTGCTGTTCGTGTTCATCCTTATCATCAATACTTCTTTCAACATTTTGAAAAGGCGGGGTGACGCCAAATGAGCGCGCGTCTGTTGCGGTGGGCGGTGTATGCGGGGGCTGCGGCAACCACGCTTATCCTGCTGTTTTTGGTGGGCTACATCTTGGTTAAGGGTCTGCCCTATATCACCCCTTCGCTTTTTGCTTGGGAATACACATCCGACAACGTTTCGCTTATGCCTGCGCTGATAAACACGCTGCTGATGACGGCACTTTCGCTGGCCATGGCCGTGCCGCTGGGCGTGGGTGCCGCCATTTTTTTGGTGGAATACGCCACGCGCGGCAACAAATTTGTGCAGCTGGTGCGCACCACTGCCGAAACGCTGGCGGGCATCCCGTCGATCATCTACGGCCTGTTTGGCATGCTGTTTTTTGTGACGGCTTTGGGTTGGGGCCTATCGCTGATGTCGGGGGCGGCAACGCTGGCCATCATGGTTTTGCCCGTTGTTATACGCACCAGCGAAGAAGCGCTGGCCGCCGTGCCCGACCCTTATCGCGAAGGCAGCTTTGGCCTGGGGGCAGGCCGCTTGCGCACCGTGTTTCGCGTGGTGTTGCCCAGCGCTATCCCCGGCATATTCGGCGGCATCATCTTAAGTATGGGCCGCGTGGTGGGCGAAGTTGCCGCCCTTATATTTACGGCAGGCACCATTGCTGCCATCCCCGATTTTTTGGGGCAGGGTGCGCCCGCCGTGTTTGATTCGGCTCGCACGCTGGCGGTGCATATGTATGTGCTGGCAAGCGAAGGCCTGCACATCAACGAAACCTATGCCACAGCGGTCGTGCTGCTGGCCTTGATTGTACTTTTGAACGCCGCTTCAGGCGTTGTCGTCCGGAAAATGAGCAAAGGAAGCAAACATGACTAATGCTGTAGTGGAAAAGATCGTAGCCGCCAAAACCCCGCGCGTTGCGGGGGTTGCGGGGGCTGGCCAGGGCATCGGGTTGCAGGCGGCACCCCTCACTTTTTCCCCCAGCCATCAGGATCGGCGCCGTGAGGCTTCCCTTCACGCGGAATCTTCCGTGGCCGTGCCTGCCGCCCCCACCAAAATGCAGGTGAACAACTTAAACCTGTATTACAAAGATTTCCAGGCGCTTAAAAATATCAACTTGGATTTCCCTCAAAACCAGGTAACGGCCTTGATAGGGCCTTCCGGCTGCGGCAAATCGACGCTGCTCAAAAGCCTCAATCGCATGAACGACCTGGTGCAGGGTTGTCGCATCGAAGGCGAGATTTTGCTTGACGGGCAAGATGCCTACAAAACGGTCGACGTCAATGCGCTGCGTCGCCGTGTGGGCATGGTGTTTCAAAACCCTAACCCGTTTCCGATGTCGGTGTATGACAACGTGGCGTTTGGGCCGCGCACCCACGGCGTGAAAAATCGCGCGCAGCTCGATGCTGTCGTGGAACAAAGCCTGCGCGATGCCGCCATTTGGGATGAACTGAAAGATCGCCTGAAGAAAAACGCGCTGGGTTTATCGGGCGGTCAGCAGCAGCGTCTGTGCATTGCCCGCGCGTTGGCGGTGCGCCCCGAAGTGCTGCTGATGGATGAAGCAACCAGTGCCCTCGATCCTATTTCAACGGCGAAAATTGAAGAATTAGTGGCCGAACTAAAAAACAAATACACCATCATCATGGTGACGCACAACATGCTGCAAGCGTTGCGCGTTTCCGATACGACGGCGTTTTTCCTGTTGGGGGATATGGTGGAAGCGGGCCCCACGCAAGAAATATTCACCAATCCGCACGATACACGCACGCAAGATTACGTGGCCGGCCGCTTCGGCTAGGCAAAAATTCTGGTTTGAGGAAGGCTTTTTCGGGTAGTATGACATCATGATTTATTACGTTGAAGACGATACGAACATACGCGATTTAACCGTGTACGCGCTGCGCCAGGCAGGCTTTGATTCCTGCGGCTTTTCCTGCGCGGAAGATTTTTTCGCGGCGCTGGAAACACAAATTCCCGAACTGGTGTTGCTTGACATCATGCTGCCGGAAACCGATGGTTTAGAAATTTTGAGCCAATTGCGCGCAGGCGCGGCCACCAAGCATGTGCCCGTGATGATGCTTACGGCCAAAGGCACCGAATATGACACGGTGTGCGGGCTTGATGCCGGGGCCGATGATTATTTGTCCAAACCTTTCGGCATGATGGAACTGGTTTCGCGCGTCAATGCGCTGTTGCGCCGCGCCAGCGAACCGGCGGCTGTTTTGCAAGATACGCTTACCTGCGATGGCATAGCGCTTTCGGTGGCGGCACACACCATCACGGCGGCCGGTGTGCCCGTTGTGCTGACGCTTAAAGAATTCGACCTGATAAAAACGCTTATGCAGCATGAAGGCCAGGTGCTTACGCGCGACCAGCTGCTAGAAGATGTGTGGGGCATCACGTATGCAGGCGGTACGCGCACAGTGGACGTGCACGTGCAAACGCTGCGCCAAAAACTGGCGGCCGTAAGCCCCGGTGTTGAAGCGTGCATCGCCACGGTGCGTGGCGTGGGCTACAGCATCAAGGCGGGTCGGTTGCGTTGACGGCTTCGGCGGGCCCTCGCCACCACCCCAGAAGCCTTGCGGGCACCATTTTTCGCACGGTGCTGCTGTTTTCCCTCTTCCTTATATTGGTGTTTGCGCTGGCCGTGGGTGCCATTTTCTACCAATCGTTTGAGCGCACGGCCGAAAGGCGCCTGGTGCAAGAGGCTCAGGCCGCAGCCCTTGCCCTCAATGCCAACCCGGCGCAGCAAACCGAAATCTCCCAGGTACAGTTTGTCGGCTCCATCCGCTACACGCTGATCGGCGCCGATGGGGTAGTGCTGGTCGATAGCGCCACCGATGCCGCCGCGGCCGACAACCACGCCACGCGCCCCGAAGTGATCGAAGCCAACAAGCAGGGGGTTGCCACGGCGCTGCGCTATTCCGCCACGCTCAAAACCGACACCATTTATGCGGCTGTTGAACTGGACAACGGCGGCATTGTGCGCCTTTCGGAAGAACGCCAATCGCTGTTTATCTTCTGGGGAGATATGCTGATTCCCCTGATAATAGCCTTAATCGTGGTAACGCTGCTGGCGTTTTTCGTGTCGCGCACGCTTACCCGGCGCATCATGGGTCCCATCGACGCCCTGAACTTCAAGGAACCGCTGGAAAATGAAATCTACAGCGAAATGGACCCGCTGTTGGTGCGCATCGACG
The DNA here is from genome assembly GCA_036640375.1 of Raoultibacter sp. GTDB lineage: Bacteria > Actinomycetota > Coriobacteriia > Coriobacteriales > Eggerthellaceae > JAVWGW01. The sequence continues at coordinate 6,114 of JAVWGW010000008.1, forward strand.
AACAGCAGGCGCAGCTGAAAACCCAGAACAAAGAACTGGCCGTGGCCGAAAACATGCGCCGCGAATTTTCGTCCAATGTCAGCCATGAAATGAAAACGCCGCTCACCGTTATATCGGGCTATGCCGAACTGATGAAAAACGACATGGTGGCTGCGGCCGATCGCCAAAAGTTTGCCGAACTTATCTACGAAGAATCCCAGGCCATGCGTTCGCTTATCAACGATGTGCTGACTATTTCGCGCCTGGATGAAACGGTTGGCAGCGAAAAAAGCGATCAGCCCGTCGATCTGTTTGTCACGGCCAAAATCGTGGCGGGTCGCCTGCGCAGCTTTGCCGAAGGCAAGGGGGTAACCATCGCCGTTGAGGGCGAATCGGCCTTTGTGCTGGGCGTTGATACCCTGTGCGAAGAAATGCTGTACAACCTGATAGAAAACGGCATTCGCTACAACCACGTAGGCGGCAGCGTCACCCTGCGCGTCGATGACGCGCCCACAGGTCCCGTTGTGGTGGTAAGCGATACGGGGGCAGGTATTCCGGAAGAATATAAGGATAAAGTATTCGAGCGCTTTTTCCGCGTGGACAAAAGTCGCTCAAAGGAAACCGGCGGCACCGGGCTGGGCTTGGCCATCGTCAAACACGCCGTGCAGTATCACCACGGCACCATAGAACTGGCAAGCAAACAGGGCGCCGGCACGAAATTCATCCTACATTTCCCCCCGTTTCCCGAAAGTAACTAAACTGTAACCCAGCCACCCACCCGCTGCCAGCTACCTTCAACAAAGTAAACAACAGGTGTTCTGTGGTGAGGCGAGTAGCCCTGAAAAGCCGAAAAGTATGAGCTAAGCGTATCTTCATACGCGTGCGATAGCTTTGAGAGATTTGAAGGGTTAATCGACCGCCACAGAACACCGTCAGGTTGAGTCCTGAAAAGCCGAAAAGCGTGAGCTAAGCGTATCTTCATACGCGTGCGATAGCTTTGAGAGATTTGAAGGGCTAATCGACCGCCACAGGGCACCGTCAGGTTGAAAAAAAGCCCCGCTCCGCGATGCCAGGATGAACCCACCTTAAAAGGTGGGTGCTCGCAGCGAACTGCCTGGTTTTCGCATCAACAGACGCGAATCTCCATTTCGCCCGCGATCTTGAGCTCCCCAATAAATCGCATCGGTCCATCTGAAATGCACCGCGGAAGCAGGACTTACTTATGAGTATATGGACACTTTGCAGAAAGAAAAGTCTTGACATCATGCTAAAGTATGGGCATGGAAAATCTGTTTACTGAAATAGAGAACGAAACGAAGTTAAAGGCCGCCCCTTTAGCGGTGCGCGTGCGTCCAAAAACCATTGATGAACTGGTAGGACAGCAAGATATTGTCGGTGCGGATTGTTGGCTGCGCACAGCGATTGAAAACGACACTTTAAGTTCCGTCATACTTTTTGGCCCTGCCGGCACAGGAAAAACTTCCCTTGCCCATATTATCGCGCAATCTACAAAATCTGTTTTTGTCGAAGTGTCGGCCATCGGGGGTACGGTGGCCGATTTGCGCCGCGAAATCGATGCGGCCGAAAAGCGGCTGGTGGGTTTTGGGTCGCGCACTATTTTGTTCATCGACGAAATTCACCGCTTTAGCCGCTCTCAACAAGATGCCCTGCTGCATGCGGTGGAAGATCGCATCGTCATACTGGTGGGTGCCACCACCGAAAACCCTTACTTTGAAGTCAATTCGGCTTTGTTGTCGCGCTCACGCGTTATCGAACTGCATTCCCTGGCCGATGATGACGTGGCAACATTGTTGGACCGTGCCCTGGGTGATCCTCGGGGTTTGAGGGGCGCCTACACGCTTGATGCGGCGGCGCGCGCAGCCATTGTGGGAATTGCCGGGGGCGACGGGCGTGCGGCGCTGACCACGCTGGAACTGGCGGCTTCCCTAATAAGCCCTGGCAACGCCGAAGCACCCACACCTCTGGGCACCGCGCAGGTGGAAGCGGCCATGCCCCACCGCGGCCTGCCCTACGACAAGAACAAGGATATGCACTACGACATCGTATCCGCCTTCATCAAATCGATGCGCGGATCAGACCCCGATGCGGCGCTGTACTGGCTTGCCCGCATGATCGAAGGTGGGGAAGACCCCAAGTTTATCGCGCGACGCATGTTTATTTTGGCGTCGGAAGATGTGGGCAACGCCGATCCGCAGGCGCTGCTTATCGCCGAAGCCGCGTTTCGATCGGCCGAGGTTATCGGTTATCCCGAATGTCGCATCAACTTAGCCCAAGCGGCGGTCTATCTGGCTTTGGCACCGAAGTCCAACGCGGCCTATTTAGGTATCGGCGCGGCGTTGGCCGAAGTGAAAAACGGCCCCAAGCGCGATGTGCCCGCTGTTTTGCGCGACCGGCATCGCCCGGGGTCGCAGGATTATGGTGCGTATCTCTACCCGCACGATTACCCTGAAGGGTGGGTCGCCCAGCAGTATTTGCCCGATGGTTTGGACCGAGGTTGCTTCTTTACCCCGGGCGAACGCGGGTGGGAATCCTATCGTGTAGATGCCGTGGCACGCGATAGGAAACCGCGTTAACGTGGTACAGTATTGGCTTTGAAATAAGGAGGTCAGCTCATGGAATTTGGAGAGTTTTTAAACATCGCGCTACCGGTGGTCTACGTCGTTGTGGGCGTTGTACTTGTGTGGTTTATCATCGAACTGGTGGTAACGGTGCGCAAAACGCGCGCGGTGGTAAAAGACGTGCAGAAAAAAATTGATCCCACGCTTGCCAGTGTCGAAAAAATCACCGCTTCGCTTGAGCCCGCTGTGGCAAAAATCGATCCTTTGGTTGAGCGTGTTTCGCTTACGGTCGATGCTGCCAATCTTGAAATCATGCGCCTTGACCAAATTCTTGAGGATGTCAACGAAATCACCGACAAAGTTTCTACGGCAGCCAACGCGGTCGAATCGGCCACAAGCGCTCCTCTTGCCATCGTCAATACGATGACCGATAAGGTGCGCGGCGTTTTGCGCAACCATCGCGCTTCCGAAGAATCCATAGCCCTGGGTGAAAGAAAGGCACAAGAGCCAGCACCTGCCGATTCCCTTTCAGAAAACCCGGCAGCAAAACTTGCTTCGACCAGCTTTGATGCTGCCGAACAGTTTGTGGCAGAAGCCTTTGCACCCAAAGAGGTAGCCCAACCTGAACGCACGGTGGAAGCGGCCGAAAAGTGGGCAGCAGCCCACGCCGCACACAGCGCCACGCCTGACGCAGCAGCTGCAGCGCCGGCCGAACCCGAGCAGGTTGCCCCTGCAAAGTATTTCACCTATGAAACGGAAGCCGCCGCGGGCGCGACGCCGAAGGAATAAACGATAGCGCTTGGCCTAAGGTGTTAGCGCTGTATGCCACGACGCACAAGAAAGAGGGAATTTCGTGATCGATTCCGATCAAGAGGAAGCAAAAACGCTGAAGGCACGCCGCCGCTTTTTGCAGGTGTGGGCGCTTGTGGGTGCCATCCTTTTAACCGGGGTGTTTGTCTATCTGCTCAACATCCTTTCGGTACCGGTGGGCATTTTAGCCTGGTCCCTCATCCTCGTTTTTTGCCTGCGTGGCCCGGTAAACTTCTTGGAAAAAAAGGGTGTCAACCGCCTGGTGGGCACGACCATTTCCTACGTTGCCCTCTTCGTTATCCTGGGTGTCATCGTAGGCCTGCTCTGTTCGCCGGCCGTGGGTTTGGGCGCTCAATTTGTAAGCCTGCTTGAAAGCATTCCTTCCTACGTGCAAACATTTACCACCTGGGGCAATGATTTTTATACCCAATATGCCGCTGTTCTGCAAAACAATGTGGTGCACGGGTGGATTGATTCTGCTTTAAACTCGCTTTCCGGCTGGGCATCCAACCTGGCAAAAGATAGCGCAACGGGCGTGGTGGCCATTGGCACGACGGTCATGAATAGCCTGATGGTTATTGGTTTTTCTCTGGTTGTTGGGTTCTGGATTTTGATGGAACTTCCCGCTTTGGGTCGTGAGTGCAACCGCCTATTTAGCGCCAAGTACGCCGAAGATAGGGAAATGCTCCATCTTACCCTCACGCGGGTGATGGGCGGTTACATCAAGGGAACCCTTTTGCAGTGCCTGATTATCGGCATCGGTTGCAGTATTTGTTTCGGCGTGCTTGGCGTGCCCAACTATGCTGCTTTGGGCGGCATCTGCGGCCTGCTCAACATTATTCCCATCGTGGGCCCCTGGTTGGGCGGCGGCCTTGCGGCCATCGTGGGCGTGTTCATCAATCCGTGGATCGCCATCATTGCCCTTGCGGCAACCATCGCGGTGCAGCAGTTTGTCTACACCTTCATTTCCCCCAAAATCATGGCCGATTCGGTCGATGTGCACCCGGCACTTACCATCATCGCCTTGGTGGCCGGATCCGCCATCGGTGGCGCCATGAGCGGGTTTATGGGGTCGCTGGTGGGCATGTTGGCATCCATCCCCGCCGTTGCGGTAAGCAAGGCGATATTTGTATACTATTTCGAGAAACGCACAGGGCGTCGCCTTGTGGCTAAAGATGGTGTATTCTTCCAAGGCACGCCCAAGGAAGGCGCCCTCAATCCTATCGCCGATGCAACATCGCCGCACCCGCACACGACGGCACCCTTTGCGAAGATTGAGAAAAAACAGGCCGAAAAGAAGGCGGAAAACCAGGACAAAAACCGTTAGCGCCGGGCGTAAGGGCGCGCACTCTTAGCTTTATTGGCACCCTTCGGGGCGCTGTGTTTGAACGAAACTATGACAACCTCACGCAAGAAAGAACGACTATGGAATATATGAGCACCGCGCAAATTCGAGAAAAATACCTGAGCTTCTTCGAGTCGAAGGGCTGCAAACGCATGCCTTCTTCCTCGCTGATCCCCGACGATCCCTCACTGCTGCTTACCAGTGCGGGCATGGTGCAGTTCAAGCCGTACTTCTTGCAGCAAAAACACCTGGAAGCGCCCTATGTGGGCACAACGACGGTGCAAAAATGCGTGCGCACCAACGATATCGACATCATTGGTACCACGGGCCGCCACTTCAGCTTCTTTGAAATGCTGGGCAACTTCAGCTTCGGCGCGTATTTTAAGGAAGAGATGTGCGCCTGGGCCTTTGAGTTTTCCACCAAAAACTTGGGGCTTCCCTTGGATCGCCTGCATTTCACCGTGTTCAACGACGATGATGAAACCATCGAAATTTGGAAGAAGCTGGGCGTTCCCGAAGATCACATTTCTCGCCTGGGCGAAGAAGACAACTTTTGGCGTGCCGGCCCCACCGGACCCTGCGGCCCGTGTTCCGAACTCTATTTTGACCAGGGTGAAGAATTTGGCTGCGGCAGCCCCGATTGCGCTCCGGGCTGCGATTGCGATCGCTTCTTAGAATACTGGAACCTGGTGTTCACGCAATACGATGGGCAAGAAGATGGCACCCTGGCGCCGCTGCCCAAGAAGAATATCGATACCGGCATGGGGCTTGAACGCATTGCGGCCATCATGCAGGGCGTGCAATCCAACTACGAAATCGATTTGATGCGCGACCTTTTGGCCGTGGGCGAACAGATTTCGGGGCGTGTATATGGCCGCTCGAAGCAAGACGATCTGTCGCTGCGCATCATGGCGGATCACAGCCGTTCGGTCACTTTCCTTATTGCCGATGGCGTGCTGCCCTCCAACGAAGGGCGCGGCTATGTGCTGCGTCGCTTGTTGCGCCGCGCCGTCATGCAGGCCCACCTTATCGGGGTGGATGGACCGTTTTTGGCGCGCTACATCGACAAAATTATCGCGCTTATGGGCGATGTGTACCCTGAAATTGTGGAAAATCGCGAGCTTGTTGAACGCGTGGTGCTTTCTGAAGAAGAGCGCTTCGGCGCCACCTTGCGCCAGGGCCAAGCCTATCTGGCCGAGGTTTTAGACACGATGGACACGGCTGTTTTGACGGGCAAAGATGCCTTCGCCTTACACGACACCTATGGTTTCCCCATCGATGTTACGCAGGAAATTTGTGCGGCCAAGGGCATCGAAGTGGACACCGCGGGCTTTGAAGCGTGCATGGTGCAGCAGAAACAACGCGCTCGCGCACACGCCAAAGATGCCGATAATGCCTGGTCAACCTATGATGGCCTCATGAGCGGCATCCTGGAAGAAGTGGGCGCAAGCGATTTTGTGGGCTACACCAAAACCGAAGTCGATGCCAGCGTTTCCGTGCTGCTAAAAGAGGGCACACGTGCTCAGAGCTTGCAGGCGGGTGAAACCGGGCGCATCGTGTGTGACAAAACGCCGTTTTACGCCGAAAAAGGTGGCCAGGTGGGCGATAGCGGCCTGATGTATGCGCCGGGCACAAGCCTGCGCGTCACCGATACGCGCGAACCAGAAAAAGGCCTCTACGTGCATGATGTTGTGGTGGAAGAAGGCTGCGTGGGTGTGGGCGACACGCTGCATCTGGCCATCGATGCACCCCGTCGCGCACGCATCTGCCGCAATCACACGGCAACGCACATCTTGCATTGGGCGCTGCGCCACGTGCTGGGCGACCATGTGAAGCAGGCAGGCAGCTTTGTGGCACCCAATCGCCTGCGTTTCGATTTCACCCATTTTGAAGGCATGACGCACGATCAAATTTCTGAAGTGGAGCGCTTAGCAAACCAGGCCATCATGGAAAACCACGTGGTGCGCGCCTATGAAACAACGCTCAGCTGTGCGCGCGAAGCGGGCGTTATTGCCCTGTTCGGCGAAAAGTACGGCGAATTTGTGCGCGTGCTTGATATCGAAGGCCTTTCACAAGAACTCTGCGGTGGCACTCACGTAACAGCCACCGGCGAAATCGGGTTTGTGAAAATTGAAAGCGAGGCATCGGTGGGTGCCAACTTGCGCCGTATTGAAGCGGTGACCAGCTTTGATGCCTTGGCTTACATGAACAGGATCGAAGCCGAACTCAAGGAAACTGCCGAAGAGCTGCGCGTGCCCTTGTTCGACGTCAGTGAACGCACGGCGGCCAACGCGGCACAATTAAAAGACCTTAACGAAAAGCGCAAGGCCAACAAGCGCCGCTTGATCGAAGGTGAACTGCATTCGCATCTCGACGACATGATGGATGTGGGGTATCCGCTGGTAGTGACCATAATTCCCGGCGTTGATGTGGGCGGCTTGCGCCATTCCTGGGATATTATGCGCGCGCACATGCCCCAACCGGGCGCGTGTGTGCTGGCATCTGACAACGATGGTGCCCCCTTGCTTTTGGCAGCAGGCACCGATGAAGCTGTTGCTGCGGGCTTTGATGCGGGTGCCGTTATCAAGGCTATTTCGCCCCATATTGCGGGCGGTGGCGGTGGCAAGGCTTCCATGGCGCAAGCGGGCGGCAAAAACGTCGCCGGTATCGAAGCCGCTTTGGCGGCGGCGCGCACGCTGTTGGGCGCCTAGCTTTGCGCATACTGGCGCTTGACATAGGGGATGCGCGCATCGGCTGTGCCATCAGCGACCCGCGCGAAAAAGTGGCGACTCCTCTGTGCGTGTTGCCGGCGGCCGACGTGATGGGTCACGCCGCGTCGTTTCGGCGCGTGCTGCAAGATTGGGAGCCTGACCTGCTGTTGGCTGGCCTGCCCTACACCATGGCAGCCGCGCAGGGCCCCCAGGCGGCGCGTGTGAAGGAAAAAGCAGCGCGCATTGCCGCGGCGTGCGATCTGCCCTTGGAATTCACCGATGAACGTTTAAGTTCGCAGGAAGCCAAACGGAGTTTGCGTGAAAAGGGTTTTTCTGAACGCGAAATGCGGGGCAAAATAGATATGATAGCGGCAAGTTTGTTCTTGCAGGCATGGCTTGATGCCCGCGCTTTGCCCGCATAAAAAAGAAAGGCGCCTTATGCCCGCCCACAAACGTGTCACGTATTCAGAACATCCCAATCACGCCGCCCGCTCTGCCCATGCGCGTGGCGAACGCCAGTTCAAAACATACGACACCACCCATATCCGTCCGCGCAAAAGCCCTGCCCCCATCATCGTTTCCCTTGTCTTGGCGCTGGTGGTGCTGGTGGCTTTAGGTTTTGGCGCCATGACGATGCTTAAGGGTTGTTCGGCCGATTCGGGTGCTACCGGTATGCTGGAACAAGGAAAACAGGTGCAGGTAAACGTTGCTGAAGGATCGGGTGCCAAACAGGTGGGCGAAGCGCTCAAAGAAGCCGGGGTTATCGCTTCGGTGGACGATTTCACGAAACAGGTTGCCAGCAGCGGCCTAGAATCATCGCTGATGTCGGGTGCCTATTCCTTTACCGGCGGCATGACGCTTGAGGAAGTTATCGGCACCTTGAAGGCCGGTCCGATGGCGCAGGCAGGGCTGGTTATTCCCGAAGGCTATACTTTGGCAAAAACGGCCGCCAAAGTGGCCGAAGCGTACCCTGGTACCATTTCGGCGCAAGATTTTACGGCGGCGGCACACAACGCGGCGGCCTATGTGGCGGATTATCCTTTCGTGGCGGATGCCTATGATAATTCGCTGGAAGGTTTTTTGTTCCCTAAAACCTACAAAATTGTGGCTGGTGCCACGGCCGATACGGTGGTGCGCCAAATGCTCGACCAGTACGAAATCGAAACAGCCAGCCTGGATTATACCCATGCGCAATCCCAGGGGCTTTCCGCCTATGACGTGCTAAAAATGGCATCGGTGGTGGAAAAAGAGGCCGCACCCGATAATCGTGCCACTGTGGCTTCCGTATTCTACAACCGCCTTGCCATCAATATGCCCCTGCAATCCGATGCGACCACGGCCTATGTGATTGGTGCCGATCCGAAGCCCGAAGATTTGAAGATTGAAGGGCCCTACAACACCTATTTGAATCACGGCTTGCCCGCAGGCCCCATCTGTTCGCCAGGCCTTTCCTGTTTACAGGCGGTGTGTGCCCCCGAAAAAACCAAGTACTACTACTTCTATTTCGCCGAGCAAAACGGCAAGATGGTCTATTCGTTCAGTGAAAACTACGAAGATCATAAAGGAGCCATCGCTGCGTCGTAGGGCGCAGGCGATGTGCGGATGTGACATACTATGGCCTTTACTGAACCCGACCGCCTCTTTTCGCGCATTTCGCGTATCGATATTCAGCGCGATATCTTAGATAAGGGCTTCACCAGCGTGTTGCTCGATATAGACAACACCATTTTTACGCGTGATACCCACGAAGTGCCGCGCGATGTGGGTGTGTGGTTGGGGCGCGCACGCGATGCGGGTATTTCGTTTTGTCTGGTATCGAACAACTTTCATGCGGGCGTCTACCAGCTGGCCGGGCGCTTGGATTTGCCCATTGTGGCCAAGGCCATCAAGCCGCTTCCTCATGCCTTTTTGATAGCGCGCCACAAAATAGGGGCAAAGCGCGCCACCACGCTTGTTATCGGCGACCAGCTGATAACCGATGTGCTGGGCGCTCATTTTTTGGGCATGTGCGCCTACATGGTGCGCCCCTTGGTGGAACAAGATTTGAAACATACGCTGATGCTGCGTCGCCTTGAACAGGTCTTTTTGGGCGACATGCAGCCGGAAGAAGGGTATACATGCGAAAACTCTACCTCCTCGGTAAGTCGATAAGCCATTCTTCTTCGCCCGTCATGCACAACGCGCTCTATCGCCAGATGGGGCTTGATTGGCACTATGCCATCAAGGATTGCGCCACCGAACAAGAAGCGCGAGCCTTTTTGGAGGCGCGCGAGTTTATCGGCCTCAACGTGACGATGCCCTACAAACCGCTTGCCTGCCAGATGGCAAGCGTGCAGGCATCCACGGCGAAGTTGGCGCGCGGTGCCAATGTGCTTGCGCGCAAAGGCAATCATCTTCTGGCCTTCAACGTGGATGGGCAAGGTTTTGCCACCTACCTTGAGGGTGCCGGATGCGCGCTTGCAGGCAAAGATGTGGTGGTGTGTGGCACCGGTCCCACCTCGCTTTCTGTGTTGCACGCGGCCGCGCGTGGCGGGGTGGCGCGCGTGGTGTTGGTGGGGCGCGATGAGCAACGCGCGCAGCAGGTGTTAGATGCCTACGTGGGGGATTTGAACCGACTGGCGCATACGGCGATGGATGTTTCCGGGGCACAGGGCGGCCAGCGCAGCCTGGGTGCAACGTATGAGGATGTCAACTTTTCCTCTGGCAGTTACGCCACATCGACGCAGGCTCTTGTCGCTGCCGATGTAATTGTGGATGCCACGCCCTGCGGCATGCATCCCGGTGATGCGGCGCCCTTCGATACCGCGTTGCTGAGCGCCGGCCAGGTGGTGTTTGATGTGGTGTATGGCCACGGCGAAACGAAGCTTTTGGCTGCGGCGCGCGCGGCAGGCTGCCAGGCCTTTTGTGGCGAAGGCATGCTGGTGGCGCAGGCGGTGGCCACGGCCACGACGCTTTTTGAAATCAACGATGTGAACGTTTGCCTGGATACCGAAGAGATGTTTCGCATTATGGCTGATGCCGCAGGGTTCTCGTGCTAGAATTTTGGGGATAAACCACGCGCGCGGGCACAAAGGAGAACACATGCACTATGTAACGGCAGGGGAAAGCCACGGGGCGGCATTGACCGCTATTGTCAGCGGGGTTCCTGCCGGGTTGAAGGTGTCCGAAAAGCAGATCAATACCGATTTGGCGCGCCGGCAAAACGGCTACGGGCGCGGTGCGCGCCAGGATATAGAAAGCGATTGCGTACAGGTGCTTTCGGGTCTGCGCTTTGGCCTGACGCTCGGTACGCCGGTCGCGCTGCAAATAAGCAACAAAGATCACGTTAATTGGGGCGCGCGTATGGCACCTTTTGCTCCCGCGCCCGAGGCGCTGTTGCGCGAAGTGACGCCGCGGCCCGGTCACGCCGATTTGGTGGGAGCACTTAAAACGGGGACCGATGATTGCCGCAACGTGTTAGAACGCGCCAGCGCACGCGAAACGGCTGCCCGCGTGGCGGCTGCCGGCATCGCCCGCGAATTTTTGGCCGATTTGGGTGTCGAGATATTTTCCTACGTAACGCGTGTGGGCACGGTGGAACTGCAAGAGGAAGAACCCCTGATAGCTGCCGCCGATTACAAGCCGCTTACCATCGAAATGAGCGAAATGCGCTGCCCCGACCCCGCAACAACGGATGCCATGAAGCGCATCATCGATGTGGCGCGCTTGCAGGGTGAAAGCCTGGGGGGAACATTTCGCGTGGTGGCTACCGGGCTTGTGCCGGGTGTGGGCGGTTATGCCCAGGCCACAGATCGTTTAACGGCGCGTTTGGGCGCGGCTCTTTTTTCCATCCCCGCCATCAAAGGTGTTGAATTTGGTCTGGGGTTTTCTTCCGCCGCGCAGTTTGGTTCAAAGGTGCACGACCCCATAACCCACACCAAACGCCACGGATTTTCGCGCGCAAGCAACAATGCTGGCGGGTTGGAAGGCGGCATGACCACAGGTATGCCTCTGATTATGACGGCCGCCATGAAGCCTATTCCCACGCTGGGTTCGCCTTTGGGCACGACGAATATCGACACGCTGGAAGCGGCTTGTGCCAGCACGGAACGCGGCGACGTGTGTGCTGTGCCCGCGTGTGCCGTTGTGGCCGAAGCCGAAGTGGCGTTTGTGCTGGCACAAGCCTATTTGGAAAAGTTTGGTTGCGACACCATGGTCGATATAAAGGCGGCAATCAAGGCCTACAAGCAGCGGCTCAAAACGATGTCGAGATGAACAACCGCAGTGCATATCCTCGCCGCTCTCGTGGTTCGGCGGCAGCCGCCGCAGCCGCAGCGGCCGAGCAGGGTCGGTCGCGGTCGCGTCCCTGCGACCGGTTTTACTTCCTGTTGCGTCAACACATTTTTTTTGTAGGCTTTATGGGTGCGGGCAAAACATCGGTGGCGCGGCGGGTGGCGCGCGATTGCAATTTGTCGGCCATCGATTTGGACGCCTACCTTGAGCGCTCGCGCGAATGCAAGGTAAAAACGCTGTTTGCGGATTTTGGTGAGCAGGCGTTTCGCACCATCGAACACGAAGTGCTTCTTGAGGTGGCCGCAATGGATCCCCTGTTCATATCGTGTGGCGGTGGCATAATCAAGCAAGCGGATAATCGCGCGGTTTTGCAGCGCAGGGGATGTGTTGTCTACCTGCGCGTTTCGGCAGATGAAGCTTCGACGCGCATACGGGATATAAGCTCGCGTCCGCTTTTTAAGGATATCGAAGCCGCGCGCCAAATGAACGCCGAACGCGAAGAGCTCTATGCGGCTGTGGCCGATATCACCATCGATACAGCGGGAAAATCGGTCATGCGGATTGCGCAGGAAGCGCGCAAAGCCTTACTGAGAAAGGGTGTTTTGTGCCAACAACCAAAATCATTGTAAGCATTCCCGGTGCGCCTTCCTATGATGTGCGCATTGGATCAGGCCTGATCGAGGGGCTAGGCAAGCGTCTGCGCGCGCTTAGTGCGGCCCCCTGCGCCCTCATCATTGCCGATACGACCGTGGCGGGGTTGTATGCGGGTGCGCTGCGCGCTTCGCTTGTTGCTGCGGGCTTCAAAGTGCTCAAAATTGCCGTAGCTTCCGGCGAACAGTCAAAATCGCTTGCCTGCGCCTCTGAAATCTGGCAGGCGATGGCCCAAGCGCATCTGGGGCGTGATTGCCTTGTGGTGGCGCTGGGCGGGGGAGTGGTGGGCGATTTGGCCGGCTTTGTCGCTTCCACCTACATGCGGGGCGTCGCGTGCGTGCAGGTGCCCACATCCTTGCTTGCCATGGTGGATTCTGCGGTGGGCGGCAAGACGGGCATCAATCTGGATGTGGGTAAAAACCTGGTGGGTACCTTCGCTCAGCCCAGCTATGTGTGCGCTTCAACCGATGTGTTGGCCACACTGCCCGAGCGCGAATGGGCCTGTGGTTGCGCCGAAATCGCTAAAACAGCCCTGCTTGATTCCGACGAATTCTTCTTCTGGTTAAGCGATGCGGCGCAAGCGCTGAGGGCGCGTGATGCAGCGGTAGTGCAAGAAGCCATCGCGCGTTGCGTGGTGTTTAAAGCCGACGTGGTTGCGGCAGATCAGCGCGAACAAACCGGCATGCGCCAGTGCCTAAACTATGGCCACACATTGGGTCATGCCATCGAAGTGGTGGCGGGTTTTGGCGTGTATTCGCATGGACAGGCGGTGGCGCAGGGTATGCGTTTTGCCGCGCGTTTGGCCGTGGAAGTGTGCAACACCAGCCCCGATGTGGTGGCGGCGCAAGACGATCTGCT
>JAVWGW010000009.1:0-18924 GCA_036640375.1 Raoultibacter sp.
AAATGGACGCCCGGGGCGCCGCAAACCTTCGTTTATGTATCCACCCATACTAATGCGCCCGCCGCCGCAGCGGTAGACGCAATAGTGTATTTCTGTCCGAAAACCGTACCCGCCAAGCCTACTTGGAAGAGCTGCCTTCCTCTTGCGAAGCGCTGCTTTCTTTTTGGGTGCCCTTGGAAGGAAGCGTGACCTTGATTGATTTGGTGGGGCAGGCTTCCACACAATCCAGGCACAAGGTGCAATCCTCGAAATCTTTCAGGCTGTTCGCAGCGGCCACATCGATGTCTTCGGCGCAGATGGTAGCGCAGGTTTTGCAGCCTTCTGCGGTGATGCAGGTGCCGCAATTCGCCTGCGGCGTCACGCCAAAACCCAGCTTGGTGCGCAAGCGTACTATCAACGAGAAGAAGGCACCCAAAGGGCAGATGGCGGCGCACCAACGCTTGAACAAAAACAATTCTGCCAGCAGCATCAGCGGGAAAATGATGAGTTCCCAGCCCGGTTGCAACAGTACAAATACGCGATTGAGCGCCCACAGCGTGCCAAACACCAGGCCGATAGGGCAAAACAGGCAAAACACAGGGAAGCGCACGATAAAGGAAACAATCAACAAAACACCCAACACGATAAGCTGCGTTTTTAGGTTCGTTTCCCCGCCGGAACACGCAGCACAAGATTTTGAAGCACAGGAAGAAGGTGCCGGCGCGGCAGGCAAAACGCCCGAGCGTCCCGTAAGCCCTCGCGGCGTGCGGCCGCCAAAGATATTTTTCAGCAGCGAAGAAGGGCACAGCCACGCGCAAAACACCCGGCCGAGGCAAAACACGATAAGCAGCACCAGCAAAACACCCGGCAAAAGATGCCAGGGAACGGATTGGGAAGCCAGCGCAAGCTGGGCAAACCCAACGGGACACAGCACGCACAGCGTACCCAGCGCCGTGTCGAATTGCGCCGCGCCCAAAGCCGCCACAAGCACCACAAGACCCACAACGATGCGCAGCGATTTCATTTTATGCTTCATGTTAGGCCTCCTTCCCCATCAAACGACCAGCACGAATATCGGCGCTCGCTACCGCGCCGGGCAGTGCCGCCACAGCGCTTGCCCGCGAAACCACGATGATACCCTTGCGTTCGGCAGTGGCGTTATAGGCGCGCAGTGATGCCGAAGGGCATACCTGTTCGCACAAACCGCAACCGTCGCAAAGATCTTCGTGCACCACAGGGCGGTCATGATCATCGAGCGTGATAGCACCTTCAACCGGACAAGCATCCTTACACACCGTACATCCCGACCAATCCCATGCCACGCATGCATCTTTAACAACCTTGGCCATGCCGATATTGGCTTGCGTGGGAGTGTCGTAGCGCAGCGCACCCGTGGGGCACACATCGGTGCACAGCATGCAAAAATCGCAGTAGCCGTGCTCGAAGGCAAGCGTGGGTGTACCGTAGGCAATCAGGCTTTCCACCAGGGGAACCGGCGTAATAATGTTGTAGGGGCACACCTGCAAACAGCGCTGGCAGCGGTTGCAGCGCGCCACTAAATCGGCGTCGCTTTGGGCGCCGGGCGGTCGCACATAAGGAGCCGCCGCCTGGCGCGACACCATGCCGAAGCCGCCCACGCCTACCAGAGCAGCGCTGACGCAGCCTGCCGCCAGAAAATCCCTCCGTGTAATTTTGCCTTGGGGCATGTTAGTTTCCCCTACCTTTCAGTTCAGTTCAAATCCTTCGACTACGCCTAAGATGACGCAAGATGCGGTGGTGTGCCGTGCAGCCGGCGGACACAACCTGCAGAAGCGCACCTGAACGCCGCCACATAAGGGAGGCGCTTATTGCCCTTCCCCGCCGCACACTTCCGCAAGCGCCTGTGCATCGCTGCGCAAAAACTCTTCCGTGAATACAGCAAGGTGATAGTAAAATCCCTGCTGTGCAGAGCCCTTCATATCGGCGCAAAACAAAGTGATCCAATTAAGCAGGTGGGCGCTAAGAAACCCGCGCTGTTCTTCAAGCAGCGCCACCACGGGTGCTTCCACGCCCTCTTGCAAAGCGGCCACACAGTGCTCGCACAAACTTTGCATGAAGGCCAGCTCGATAGCAAG
Source organism: Raoultibacter sp. (assembly GCA_036640375.1). Classification (GTDB taxonomy): domain Bacteria; phylum Actinomycetota; class Coriobacteriia; order Coriobacteriales; family Eggerthellaceae; genus JAVWGW01. The sequence goes on from JAVWGW010000009.1 coordinate 2,094, forward strand.
ATGATCTTCGGGTTCGGGAAAATCGGGGTTCTTGCGTACCAGGGCATCGCGATACACCTTGACGATTTCGCTATAAGCATCCTGCATCAGGCTGCCGCCTTCGCTGGTGTACACCGATTCGTAGGGAAAGGCCTTTTGCGCAGTGCGCGGCCCCATCCCAAAAAACACGCGGTTGAACACGACAGCCAGCTGTTCTAGCTGTGCTTCATCAAGAGCGACAAGGGCTTCCTTCATTGCGGCAATCTCGCTGGTCAACACCGCATTATCCGCTGCAAAGGAAAAATGCTCAACGACCTGCTTGGCATAGTCGGCATCAATTTCCACTTCGTAACAACGCGAAAGGAAGGCGTAGACGTGGGCGCGATTGGTGCAAAACCCCACCAAATCTTCCACCAGAGCGGTGGGCATTTTTTCTTCGGTCATGATAACTCCTTTAGGTAAAACCGGAAATACAAGTGGCGACGCGGAGGGGGGGGGTGCGCCGCCACTGCAACACCGGAACTATCGGGCACGATGTGCCGTCAGGTTAGTCTATTTGTAGATCAACTGCTGCACACACGTGCCCAAACCATAGAACAGCACACGCAGCACAACCGAACCCACAACAGCACACGCGAACGCGGCGAAAATGTAGTAGGCCAGCTTCTTGGGGTCAGCCAAACCAGTGGCGCCTTCGCCTTTTGTTGCCTTAACACATGCCAAAGAGGTCAGCGCAACGGGGGCGACCAGACCAATCAGGATGGCTCCTAGCCAGAAGGCCAAGGCCATATCCCCCGAAACCAGGCGCATAATCGAGCGCGAAGGTGCCTGGTAGGGGGCAACAGCCACCCAGATCAGGTAGGCCACCACGCTTACCGCCATCACAATTACGCCGAATAAGGCCAGCTTAAGGGCAAATCCGCCCTCTTCTTCGGCACGCTCACGCATAAGCACCAGCGCGCATACCAGCAAAAAGCCCATCGCCAAACCGGCGCCCAAATACATCAGCGGCAAGGTGACACTATCCCAGGCAGGGCGCGCCGCAATCAGATAGCTTGCACCGGTGATGGGGGCTAGCACCAAGCCCAAAACCGCCGCGATAACACCGGTGATTTTGGAAGCTTGCGGGTAATCTTTCTTCGCCAAAATCAGATAGATGAAGGCGACAATACCCATGGCAGCGGTTATGAACAGTTCCTTGGAAAGTCCTGATCCCAGGTTGCCCAACAGGTGAGCGGCGCGTTCGGGGTGACCCATATGCAGCACTGAAACGCATCCGCCCACGGCCAAACAGATAAGGCCGATAAGCGCGGCCATGAAGCGGACGTTTTTGAACTTCCCTTTAACTTCGCCGACACCGAGAAACACAAAGATGCCCGAGGTGATTCCTAACAAAACACTAAAGATGAGCAGGGGCCATTGAACTGCCATGGTTATTCATCCCCCTTCCAGGTAAATTTATCCAAGCCGTATTCGACACCGGGATGGTTGCCCACATCGGTTAGCTTGTGCATCGTTTTGCTTTTGCGCAGCTTCGACACATCGGATTCGGGATCGTCCAAATCGCCAAACTTGCGCGCTTGGCCGGGGCAATGTTTCACGCACGCCGGCTGTTCGCCTTTGTCGATAAGGTGCGCGCACATAGTGCACTTTTCGATAACGCCCTTGTCGCGGCTGGTATCGTAGGTGCGCACGCCGTAAGGGCACGCCATAACGCAGTACTGGCAGCCGATACATTTGCTGTGATCGACCAACACCACGCCGTCTTCACGCTTGTAGGAAGCACCCGTCGGGCACACCGAAACGCACTGAGGGTTGTCGCAATGTTGGCAGGCAACGGGCAGGTAATACATTTCCAAATCAGGATACTTGCCGGAAGGTCCGATGGTGAGCACCTTGTTGTAATACGTGCCCAGGCCCACGCCGTTTTCCTGCTTACACACAACTGCACAGGAGTGGCAGCCGATGCAACTATCCAGGTCAATCGAGATAATATTGCGCGTCATATTACGCCACACCCCCCTTCTTCATCTGGGTAGCCACGCCATCGCTTTGAGCATCAGATTCAAGCTCTGCGGCAGACATCGGCAAGAATATCTTCAAATCTTCTTCATTCATGCAGATATTTTTCGGCGCACCTTCTTCGGCCTTGTAAATTTTGCACAGACCACCATAGTTATCGGTGCCCACCGCCGGATCGTAGGGTCCATTGTTTTCAAACAGCACGTTGCAGTTTGAATCGAAAGCGCCGTGTAAATCATCGGTTGCCTCGCGCTCGGGGAACCACCAATCGTGTTCAACATGTATCATCCCGGGCTTCATAGAGGCACTAAGATTTGCACGCTGGCGAATGCGATCGACATAGGTTTCAATCCACACCCAATCATCTTGCGCAATACCATGAGCAGCAGCCGTTTCGGGATTTATATCCATCGTGGGAAACATATGGATCTCGCGCATCCACGGGCTGTTGCGGTATTCCGTGTGGAAAAACGCATGCGACCTGCCACCCGTGATGAGCGTGTAGGGGTATTCTTCCAGCAAATCGGGACGCGACCGCGCCGTAATGGGGGGCTCGATATAAATAGGTAGGGGACCGTTTCCGTAGAGCAACAAATCTTCCGACCACATTTCCATCTTGCCATTATCGGATTGAGGATGGGGCGGTATAACCTTTCCATCAGGTGTTTTTGCGCCCGGGAAGCGATAGACAGCGCCTTGCTTGTTGCCGCGGAACATCGTGCTGAACCCTGGCTTCATATCACCACTCTTGCGCATCATGCCACTTTTGTACTTCGGCATTTTGCGCACATCCGTCATCTGCACGCCCGTGATGGAAATGCGTTGACGGAAATCTTCAAAGTTGGATTTAAGCTTTTTCGGCAGCGAAGGAGGACCTGCCAACATGAAGTCAAACCACTCGTATTTATCCTTCCAGTACATATTAACGCCCATGTACTTGGCAAACTCGAAGCAAATATCCATGTCGTCTTTGCATTCGCCAAGCGGCTTGTGGAAGGGCTGGCGAATCAAAAGCGTATGGCTGGTGGGGTATCCGTGGCCGGAGTGAGGCCATTCGACACGATCGACTTCGCTGGGATGAGCTGCCGGCAAAAGAATATCGGCCAATTCCCCTGAAGGGGTCAAATAAAGATCGACGTTGACGAAGAAATCCAGGTTCATCATGCCCTTGGCAATATCACGACCGCTTTCGATAGACATAATCGGTTCAGAAGTTTGCTGCCATAAGCCATGGATTTGGAAGGGATCGCCATCGAGCATGGCCTTCGTGGTTGCCGCACCAAAACCACCTTGCTGGCCCAAAATTACCTGGCCACCATTTTGCTGCGTGGTTTCCACCAGTTCACCGGTAGCATCATCGGCGACCAAAATTTTCTGGTGGCCGGTGTTTTGGCACACGGAAAGCTTATTGATATTGCGCGCCGTTTTCATGCGCAGATCGCCCATGAGCCCCTTCATCTGAGGCACAATGTCAAACATCGAATTTTCGTAGCCCGTGGCAGGCTCGCGGCCGATATTTTGGCCACCCTTCGTATCAAAGTTGCCCGCCAGCGCCATCATGATGGTAAACGCCTGCGAAATGCCGGAAGTGTTGATGGAGAATTCCACCTTCTGACCACGCGTGAAACAGGCCTTCGGGCTTGCGCCGATATAGGCATCGATGGCTGCCTTAATCTTATCTGCAGGCAGTTCGCAGAAATCGGCAGCACGCTCAATCGTCCACGGCGTAACATGCTCAAGCAAAATGTCCCACGATGTGCGATAGGTGGTACCGTTGATGTCATGTGCACCGGAAAGCGCGGGTTTTGCGTCGGCCACAATATTGCCGGAAGCATCAAGCCATTGCAGCGCTTTTTCGCCACCCACGCCCTTTTTATTCTGCCAATCGCCGCTCCAGAAAATAAGTTGGTCGTGCGCTTCATCCCACGCGGGGTAAAGTTCTTCGTTGCCACCTTCTTTAATCATGGATTCGCGCACTTGATAGCCCGTTTTTGCCTCATCGATGAAGAACGGGGCATTCGTCCAATTGCGCGCAAATTCCGTATCGCACTTATCGGAATGCATGATTTCGTTGATGAAAGCTAGGGCAAGGGCCATGTCGGACCCCGGGCGAATCGGCAACCAAATATCTGATTTGGAAGCGGTGCAGGTGTAACGCGGATCGACGCAGATAACCTTGGCACCGCGTTCCTGCGCGCGCTTGACGGTCAACCAGTCATAATAGCCACGGCTGCGTTCTTGGCGACACCAAATTAAGATGCAATCGGCGTTGTTGCCGTCCCAACCGGTGTACTGCGTTTCATCGCCATACAAACGCTGGCTGGTAAAGTAAGACCCCAGCCAACACAAGTTTCCCACGCCAAACGTTGCCGTGGAGCCCAATTCAAGCCATAACCTGTTGATAGCTTGGAATTGATGGTTGTCGCGGCCCGTTCCGTACTGATGGGCGATCGTGTGCCAGCCGTATTTTTCGCCAATCTCGGTATAGCGATCATGCGCTTCTTGGTAGGCTTCTTCCCACGTGATGCGCTTCCACTGCCCCGCGCCACGATCCCCTACGCGCTTTTGGGGATAGCGGATGCGCGTGGGATTGTAGAGTTCCTGCGGGATAGCAAACGCGCGAGAACACAGCGTCCCTTCGGAAAACAGATCGGGGTTTCCTTCAACCTTAATAAGGCGTCCGTCTTTGACGTGCCCAAACATTGCACAGCGCCCATAACACTGGCGGCATGCGCTTGGAATGATCTGCACATCATCGGCGGAGGTTCCCTGCTTTTCCTCTTCCGCGCTCGCTGCCCCGGCAACAGAGCCAAGCAACAGTGTTGAAGCGGAAGCCACTGCCGTAGCTTGCAAAAAACCACGGCGACTCATCTTCAATGACATCTTTCCTCCTTCTACTTCCTCTATGACACCCTGACATCCTGCACGGCCTAAGCCAGCGCCAGCAAGAACCGATAGTAAGAAGCGCGCTTGCATGCCCACCTCGCGTAAAAGACCTCAGCTATCGATAGTGCAAGTATTGAAATTTTGAAGGAAAAATGCATACCCCTTATGACCATATTTTGTGGCATATATCAAAATACCCCCTTGAGTGGTAGGGGGTATTTTTGCGCTATTCAAGTTAATAAATGGCGCTGACCAGGTGAAATAATTTTTTTGAAACGGAGCGGTTTCTTTTAATCCCTAATGCTTGCTTCCGTGCTTTCAACAAGATCGATCAGTTCTTGCTTGGAGTGGATGCCCAGTTTTTGGTAAATATTGCGCGCATGCACCTTTACGGTGCCCTCAGATATATACAATTTTTCGGCAATAGCTTGCTTGTCTCTGCCCTTTGCCAGCAGCACCACCAATTCACTTTCCCGCTTTGTAAGGTGCCACTTTTCGGCCAAAAAAAGGCAGCTTTGCTCAAAAGTAAGGCCTACTTTTTCTTCGGAATCATCTATGGCGGTCATGCCCCAACGTGTTTTTAAGTTGCTGGCATCCATAAGATAGATGGTCAACACAAATACGCCCAGCAGAAGGAAGACGACAAAAACGGGAGGCAATGCGGACTCAGAAGCGCTTTGCTCCTGGAAATAAAACAGAGCCAAACCAAGGCAACTGCCCAGCATTGCCCCCAAAACCGCACCCAAGCAAAGCAGGTAATAATCGGCATCCAAATAGCGCACAAGATAGACAACCAAGACCATAATGGTCACAACAAAAAGCTGCCTGCCAATCAAAAACAAAAGCGACCCCGCGGCAAGCGCAAGGCTTCCCGTCAAAGCAAGCAGTGCAATGCCCGCAGCCATAATGGGAAAGCAGACGCGAAAAATTGCATTATTGAAGCTGCCCCTTGAGTGAAGAAGAACGGCAGACATCAAAGCTGCCGAAACGATAAACGCCAACGAAAAGACCACCAGCTTGGTGTCGGATCCCATATGCCCATTGTCAAGGGCGGCCACAATCCCTTCCATCACACTTGCAACCAAAATCGTGAGCAAGAGAACCTTCGGCAGCTTCTGGTCAGCTGTGGGCGTGTCGCTGATCGCGTCGCTATTCGTTTCACTCGTCGGAGCTTGCGACATCCTTAAGCAGACTATCATCGCAAGAGGGGTCAGGCACATCGTGACAATAAAAAGTTCCAGCGGCACAATGTTTGAAAGTGGCGCAACAAAAAGCATGACCATACAGGCAACAATATTGCAGCGAATCGTTGCGGAAACTCCCGAAAGAGCAAACCTTCTCACCATTTCTGGAAGAAAGCACAGGCAACCCGTCGCGGTAAGCACAATGCACGGAATGACGGACCACGTCTGATGGAAAAAGTTCCCGAAAATCAACTGGACAAGCGGAGCAACCGCAGCGCACACGGCGGCCACAATAAGATGCCACCCAGAATTGAGCTTGCGCCTGAATAAAAGATAGGCGCCCAACACAGCAAGATACATAATCAACACGGCGATTACCGCGATGAAACTGCCAAAGAGAGGAACGGTAATCGATTCAAGGTAGCTTGAAGGAATGCGGAAGTTGCGGTAGATAAAAAATACTTCGCAGCAAAAAAGGCAGTAGGAAAGCGCGAACAGCGCTTTGTCACTTAAGGCAAAGCGCGTTCGTATATCCCCTTTAAGCCTATGCAACCCCATGGCTTGCCCTCTTTTCAGCAGCGATAGTACCTGTATCTAAGCACATCACCGCGACCGATCAAACCGATAGACCCATTGTAACCGATGCGGCGACACCCAAAGCGAAGCTATCGCAAAAGCGCAGGACGCGATATACTACGATATACTATATAAAGATACAATGGTTAAAAGGGCTGCACCACCAACGCTCAATAGCGCCGCTGAAGGAGAGGTCTGTGGAAGGCAACGGGGACGAAACCGCATGCGTTCAAGAACATACGTATGTCATCGACCACACATACCGGCTTGTCTATCTTGATTCTGCGACCAAGGATCTTTTTCCCTTTGCGCACCCGGGCGACACCTGTTTCGCCGCACTGCGCGGCATCGACCATATTTGCAAAGATTGCCCCTGGCACAACCGTACCTCTTCCACCAATTCATCGACGCAAAACCTTATCTATAATCGTGAGCTTAAACGCTGGCTCACAGCTTCCTTCATTACCGTCGAATGGCCCCAGCACGGCGATTGCGTAATCATTGCGGCCAAAAGTATCGATGAAACCAACAAGAATTTGCTGTATTCCTTCAGCCAACAGGCCTCTTACGATGAACTGTTCGAAATCGATAAAACCGCCGACAGCTATAGGGTTTTGTATTGCGACAAAAACAAATACATCATGCCCGCCCTTACAGGAAAACTATCGCGCGCCATTGCTAAATGTGCCGATGTGCTTGTGCACCCCAGCGACCGGGAAGAATTTTTGCGCTTCTGGGAACCGGGGCATTTTCAAAAAACGCTTGAGCAACACGGGATGCTTAAGAGTGAGTACCGCAAAAAGCTGCGCTCAGGCGAATACCGCTGGGTCACGCAGACCGTGGTTCCCGTTCAACGGGGCGAATGCGATGGGAGCGTCTTTTTCTGCTTTGTTATCGACATCGACAATCAGAAGAAGGGCAACCTTGAACGCAAACATATAGCGGGTGCGTTCGCACAAAAATATAATGAGAATGATCCCCTGACTGGCCTGTTCACCAATTTCGTTTTCTACGAAAAGGCGGAAGCCTACATAGAACAACACCCCGAAGAACCACTGGATATGCTTTACCTTGACATAGAACACTTCAAGATTCTCAATGAATGGTATGGCCGCGACGAAGGGGATCGCCTGCTCAAGGCCCTAGGAAATTACCTGGCGCGCGTCTGTGATGACAATCACGGCATCGCAGGCTATTTTGGTGGTGATGATTTCGTGATGCTGTTGCCCCATGGCGTCGTCGCAAAAGGCCTGCTGGAAGAGCTGCTCCGCTTCCCTGCCACCATTTTTGAAGACAGTGTTGGGTTCTTGCTGGCAATTGGCATTTGTGAAATCGAAGATCGCACGACACCGGCAGCAACGCTGTGCGACCACGCTTTAACGGCGCTCAATTCTGTAAAGGGCAATTACACCACACGCATCGGCCACTACGACAGCAGCATGACGCAGGATCTTGAGCAAGAACCGAAAATTTTACTTGAAGTACAGCGCGGCCTAAAAAATCATGAATTCGTGCTGTACTGGCAGCCCAAATGCAACATTACCACCCATAAAATCATCGGGTTAGAAGCATTGGTGCGCTGGCAGCACCCCGAACGTGGCTTGGTCATGCCCAACGAGTTCATCCCTTTGCTGGAAAAAACCGGGTTCATCGCCAGTCTTGACCTTTTCGTCTGGGAAGAAGCCTGTCGCATTTTGCGCGTATGGATCGATCAAGGCCACCAGCCCATTCCTGTTTCCATCAACATTTCGCGTGCCGATATGTATTCGGTTGATGTGGCAAAAACTCTTGAGCATCTGATCAGCACCTATCGCATAGATCGCGCGCTGCTTGAACTGGAAATCACCGAAAGCGCCTACGTTGAAGATTCGCGTATGTCGGATGTGGCCACTCAATTGCAGGGGCTGGGCTACACCATCCTTATGGATGATTTTGGCAGCGGCTATTCTTCGCTTAACATGCTCAAAGATATCAAAGTCGATATTTTGAAAATTGACATGGGTTTCCTCAAGCTTTCCACCTCTTCCTCTGGGCGGGGTGAAAATATCCTGCAATCCGTTGTCAGCATGGCGCGCTTGATGGAGCTTAATGTTATTGCCGAAGGCGTGGAAACACAGGAACAGGTTGATTTTCTGGCCAGCCTGGGCTGCAATTATGTGCAGGGCTATTTCTTCTTCAAGCCGATGTCGTGCGCCGATACCAAAAAGCTGCTTCTTGTTGAAGACAACGTGGATTACCTGGGCATGCACAAAAACCAGGTGGGCAGTATCCGCCTGACCGATCTGGTGCACGACAACCTGGAAAGCCAGACGATGCTGGACAACTTGCTGGGCGGCATGGCTATTTACGAACTGTGCGAAGGCCACTTTGAGCTGTTGCAGGTAAACGACCGCTACTGCCGCATTGCGGAATGCACCATTAGCGACCTGGAAGAACACCGTTATTCCATGGGTGACATGGTGCACCCCGATGATCTTGATGCCATGATGGGCCTTTTTGATTACGCCGAAAAAAATCCTGCCACCGGCGCCGAAGGAACCATTCGCCGCTACCGTTTGGCGGGAGGTCTGATGTGGGTTAATTTCTGCATTTTCTTCCTGCGCGAACAAGATCACAAGAAAATATTTTATGCCACGTTAACGGATGTAACCGATCAAAAGAAGCAGGAAGAAGCGCTTGCCGCTTCCCAGGAAGCGCTTAATAAAATGCTCGAACTTTCATCCCTCAATCAAGATGCATCCAAACTCGCCGCCGAAAATCGCTGAAAGATTTACAGAAAGAATCTTTCGCTAGCAGATGGCTTTAAAAGCTGATGCCGACGGTCATGTGCATCATATAGAAGGCGAAGCGCATGATGAAGATGCCGGCAAACACCAAGGTGCAGGCAGCTATGTCGAAGGGGAGGCTGCCTTTTTTTCCGCGCAGGTGGGTGCTTGCACTGAGCGCTATGCCTGCGGCGGCAAGCACGCTGAAGGCCGCGATCATGGCGGGATAGTAGGGCACTAGATCAGCCGCGCTTGCGTAGGAATTTACCGTTGAGGCCAGGGTGGCGTTTTGCAGGCCATACACAGCGATATTGACCACAAGCGCCACGCCCGCAACCACGCACATGGCCCGGCCAAGCATCCCGCGCGCGTCTTGCAAGCGTGCGACGCGCAGGCTTGCAAGGGCAAGCAGTGGCCCGCCCAGCAGGGCATTTAGCCACAGGCTGAGGGGCACGTAGGCACTATTCCACGAGATAATGGTATCGGCTGCATAAGCAAAGGCAATCGCGCTTACCAGGACAAGCCCCGCCAGCACCGTCGGGATCAACCAGAGTTTTTGCAGGCGCAGGCGCGGTGTTTCGGAAAAAGATAAAAGCCAATAGGTGCCCGCCAAACCCAAAAAGAAAACGGCCGCAAACACTTCGTTAGAAAGAGGGCTTCGGCCTACGCCCAAAAGCACATAAAGCGCGTTGGCCGGGTTGCCCAGGTGCGTGGCCGAAGCCACCAGACCCACAAGCGTCACCACCAGAGGAATGCACAAAAACTGATTGATGCGGCGGCGCAAGGCATCGTCAAGCGGCGCAAAAAACAACACAAGGCTCATGACAATAAAGGCAACCGTTCCTGACGGTGCCAGCGTGGTGAAAAGCACCAAGGTGATTTCACCTAAGGCCGCTTCAAAACCACCAGGCCTCCTATCTGCGCATTAGCGGTAAAACTTCGGATGCACTACTTCAATATCGAGCTGGCTGCCTAAACCTTCCAAGCTTGCCTGCGTCAATCGAGCCAGGCCTTCGTAAAACGGCTGTTCGGCGCAATCGGCCAACAGGGTAAGAAAATGCGACGACCACGGCAGCACGTGCAGGCGCAAAAAATCCTCAAGCACTTCGGGCTTGTTTTGAGCTATCCATGTCATAAGCAGCAGCAAAATGCCGATATGATCTTCGGGAGTTTGTTCGTCGGTGGTGCGCTGAATGCCCACTTCACGCAGCCATTGACGCAAAGCCAAGCAGGTCTGCCCAAACACGACAGATTCGCGGTCGGTGTACACCGAACCCCAAGGCGGGGCAGGTTTGGGGGCAGGGCCTATAAACAGGCGACGGTATTCCCAAATTAATTCTTCATTTCCCAGGCCGTCAGCCAGGCCTTCTTTCATCAGGGTAAGGTTGCTTGCAGCAACGGCCGGGGTAACAAACGGCCAATCCTGGGCAGCTTCGGCCACATCAAGGGCGGCGATGGCCGCAAAAGCCGGGGTAATATCGCCATGTTCGGGGTCTTGCAGATAGAAGCCGCCCAAACTTTCGCCCACAAACATAACCTGGCTGCAAAAATTCACATCGTTCAGTTTTTCGTTCATCACATCTCCCTTTGCGTGGACTGCCCTCAAAAGGCAGAAATGGGGTGCGCCCATTGTAGCGCACCCCACCTTGCCCTATGCCATGCAAGACACGCGCATGGTCACTTTACGTTCAATCTACAGGCCAACAGAAAGTTGGATGCCGTAGAACACAAGGCGAGCAAGGAAAACGCCTGCGATAGCCAGCACAACCGCCAGGGCACAGATGGCGGGCGAACCCTGCTTGATCAGCGCAAACGCTTCAAGCGCGGCGGCAAGCAGCGCGCACACCGCAAAGCCGATGGCGTAGGGCATCATCGGGGCGGTAAGCGCCGCACCTGAACACAGGGCGGTTTCAAGAGCGCCAACCATGCTCAGCTGCATGAACAACCCTGCGATCGCCAGTACAAGGCCGGCAAGAACCAAGATGAGGGCAAGGGTTTTGAAAGCCGTCTGCCGCGCATCATTAAGAGCGCCTGCCAAGCCCAGCACCAGGGTGCCCAAGCAGGTGCCACCCAGCAGCGCAAAGCCCAAAATCTGCACGGGAACCAGCGGCGTATTCCACGAAGCGATGGTCGGGATAATGTAGGCCATGCCCACAAACAGGGCAAACACGATAGCCAACACGGCCACAACGGTGGCAAAAATCTTGCGAGCGCCGCCGCCCAGCTTGCCGGTAAAGGCGAGCACCCAATAGACGATAGCCACAACCACAAACACGCTGCCCACCACAATTTCGTTGGAAAGCGGTGAGTGCCCGATGCCCGAAAACACATTGATGGCGTTAAGCGGGCTTGTCAGGTGAATAAACGAAGCGACAAAGCCGATCAGCACAATAACCAGGGGAATCAGCGTCATCGTGTCAATCCTCTTCAGCTGTTCATCGGAAAACTTTGTGGTCAAAAACGCCACAGCCAAAGCGATGAAGGCGCCCGCACCGATGGGTGCCAAGGTGGTAAAAATTGCCAGAGGCATTTCAGCCATTGCTTGTTCCATAATTTATTGCACCTCCAGAGGGTTGACGACCTTGCCGTCCGCGCTGCCAGAGGGCAAAGCGTCCTTGCTCGGTTTGATATACAGGTTCGGATGAGTGAAGGAAGAAGCGGGCAGCGGGGCAATATCTGCAACAGCGCCCAACTTTGCAATAACATCCACGGTGCCAAATTCAAGGGCGCGCGCGGGGCAAGCACGCACGCAGATCGGCTGCTCTCCCGCCGCAACACGATCTGCGCAGCCGTCGCACTTGACCGAATGGCCCTTTTCGCGATCAACCTTGGGGACGTTATAGGGGCAGGCCATATGGCAATACCCGCAACCAATACATTTGGTGGCGTCAACGGAAACCAAGCCCGTTTCCTCATTTTTGTGCATAGCACCCGTCGGGCACACTTTTGTGCAGACCGGATCGGTGCAGTGATTACACGCTAGGGAAACATAGTAGCTAAAGCAAGTGGTGGAAAGCGATCCCTTAGAATCTTTGATGGTTTCGCCACCCGTGCACTCATAGACCTTTCTATATTGGGTGTCTTTGTTCAAATCATAATAATCTTTGCAGGCAAACTCACAGGTTTTGCAGCCGGTGCAGCGAGAGCCGTCGAAAAAGAACGCATGCTGAGTCATTTCTGATTCTCCTTTCTACACTAACCGGATATTTTCGAAATCTGACATATGTTAGTTAATTGCGGGTTGCCCTTGGTTAAAGGGGAAGGACGAGAGGTGGTCAGTGTGTTGATGCAACCACCTTTATCGATGCGGTCGCCATACATATCGGCATCGTGCCACGCTCCTTGAGAGATAGCCACAGTTCCCGGAACGATACGCGGCGTCGTTTTTGCTAATAGATGCGTTTCGCCGTACATATTTTTTACCGCAACTTTATCTCCCTGGGCAATGCCGCGTGCTTGCGCGTCGGCAGGATTGATCCAAACTTCTTGAGGATTAGCCTCTTTCAGAATTTCGATATTACCCCAGGAAGAGTGCTGGCGCCCACGATAGTGAAAACTCGAAAGCTGCAAGGGGAATTCTTCCGTTACCGTTTCAACGCCATACCATTCGGGGATATACAGGGGCAAACCACTAAACTGCTCATCTTCCTTGAGCTCCCATGTTTCGGCAAAGCCCTGAACTTTTTCGGAGAAAATTTCAATCTTACCGGAAGGAGTTTTAAGGGGGTTTTTGATCGGGTCAGACACAAAAGCCTGAAAAGCAACTGTTTTATCCTTAGGATTCTTCTTTTTGTAAACGCCCATCTTCATGGCTTCTTCGTAGGTCGGCAGTGTGGCATCTTTGGCACGATCTTTTTCATAAAGCGCCTGAATCCACTCTTCTTGCGTTTTGCCTTCGGTAAAAGCCTCTTCTGTTCCCATGGCACGCGAAATAAGTGTCGCTATTTCATAGGGGTTTTTTCGCTCAAACTTAGGAGAAGTACAGGGCTGGCCTGCAATCATGTAACCAGTAGTGCCACCTGTGCCAATCATAGAAACCTGTTCGAAACGGAAAGAGTCGGGCAGCAAAATGTCAGCATATTTCGAAGAGTCGCATAAAACGGTATTGGTGCAAACGATGAATTCACACTTGCTCTCATCGGCTAAAACATCATGCGCACGATTTATGTCGCTGTGCTGATTGGTAAGACAGTTGCCCGCCGCATAAAACATAAACTTGATATCGCTTGATACGGCAGCGCCCTTTTGCACGCCGGCATTTAGAGCCGTCATCTTCGAGCCGTGTTCAATAGCATCAACGTAGGTGAAGCAGGGGATTTGAGGTTTCACGGGGTTGGTTGTATCGGGGATCGTCGTCAGCGAGATAGCGTAACTTCCACGCGTACTGCCCGAATTGGTGCCCATCTGCCCCACCTGACCGACAAGACACGGCAAAGTCATGATAGACCAGGCGTTCCACTCACCGTTGCTGCGGCGCTGCGAGCCATAGCCTTGATCGATAAAGAGCGGCTTAGTGGTGCCAATCTCTTGAGCAAGCTCTTTAATTTTTTCTTCAGAAATACCGGTTATTTTCGCAGCCCAGGCAGGAGTTTTTTCGACTTTTTCATATCCTGTACCCATAATGTAATCATGGTAAGACATGTTTTTGCCCTTATATTTTTCGGGCATAGTCTCTTCGTCATAGCCAACGCAATACGTATGCAGGAAAGTAAGATCAACCAGGTTCTTCTCGATCAAATAGTGCGCGATACCCGCAACAAGCGCTGCGTCTGTGCCGGGGTTAATGGGAAGCCACTCATCGCAATGCCCCGCAACGGTGTCGCTCAATCGCGGATCAATATGAATGATTTTTGCTTTGGTGTTTTCGCGCATACGTACGTAATCAGTGTGGCCACACCCGCCACCTTGCGTTGTTACCACCGGATTAGCGCCAAAGGCAATATAAAGAGCAGCATCCTCGATTACGTTAATGGTAGAACCACTCATAGTTCCATACATGTAAGCGGCCGTGTATTGCAGCTGATGGCAGGAGTAGTTTCCGTAGAACTGAAGCGACCCACCCATGGCATTAAACATACGCCAATAAGGACGAGCCGTTGTCGAGCTTGTTCCCGACCCCATATGAATGTAGATCGATTCGTTACCGTACTTGCTGATGGTTTCCTTAAGCTTTTCAGCAATTGTTGAGATAGCTTCATCCCAGCTAATCTGCTCAAACTTACCTTCACCACGCCTGCCCGTGCGTTTCATAGGATAGTTCAAGCGATCGGGATGGTTGATCCAGCGGCGGTAAGAGCGTCCGCGCAAACAAGCACGAACTTGCATATCATCAATGTTGTTATCGTCGGAAGTATCGGTCTCAATCCAGGTAACTTCATCGTCTTTTGTGTGGATGCGCAGCGCACAACGTCCGGGGCAGTTGATGGCGCAGTGGCCCCATACAACCTTATCTTCGGCCTCGGCATGCGCCTGGGGCACAGCAGAACCAAACAAGGACTCCGTTGCGGCCAACGATCCGCCCGCAACAGCCAAAGCGCCTAAAGCACCACTCGTCTTAACAAACGAACGACGGCTAACATTGGGCATTAACTCTGACATAGCATTCCTCCTCTTTCTTTTTTCTCGTCCTACATCCTATGCACGCGAAATCCCTTTTCTTCCCACGGGGATGTTCGCCAGATTGCTCTTGCACCAAATCTGATGGGGACACTGTATCCCCCGCCGCGCAAGGTCGTGTCACATAAAACATGGGTATTTTGTATTTTGCCTGTTCAAAGCGGTGACCAAAACAGTCAATCCGCAAAATAGTCGATGAATTTTTCCGGATGAATATGATACTAACTTACTGCTATTTGGTGAAGAAGCGGCACAAAACAAGCGCAGCAAACCCTTAATCCAGACGTTTTCGATAGAGTTAAGCCATGCATTCGGTGCAGCATCTAGCCGCCGGGTTACCGCATGGCGTATACTCTCACCACTTGTGCAAGAAGAGGAGCTTATGCGCGCTGCGGCCATTATACAAACGCTTACACCCAACGTGGCGTCGTTGGGCTACGCCCTGTTTTTGGCCATCAATGCCGCCGGAGTTTGGGGCGGGGTGTTTCCGTTTTTGCCTATGGAATTTCAGACGCCGCAGATTATTTTCCAATTCTTCTTGGCGCAATCGCTTGTGTTCGCCGTCAGCTACTTTGTCAGCGTGGCAGGCGTGTATTTTATCCCCGGACCAACGCGGCGCTTTTTGGTGCTTACGGCGTCTATCCCCTACTTTATCGGATGGTGCTTTCTTATTGGCGCCATCTATATCAGCGGTGCTGCCTTGCAACTTGTTACTGTTGGGGGCGCATTTTTAGGCCTGGGGTCGGCGGGCTTTTTCATGCTGTGGCAGCGATTGTTTGCCAGCCAAACGGCCGAAACGGGCAACCATGACCTTATTTTGGGCACCGCTATTTCGGCGCTGCTTTACTTTTCGCTGTACCTTATCCCCCGCGCGGTGACCGTATTTTTGATCCCCTTGGTGTTCCTGCCTTTGTTCGGGCTATGCATTGTGCTAAAAAGTCGCACGATCGACCTTTCGCAACCGATGTTTGAAGATGTTCCGCGCAAGCATCCGCACGTGTACAAAAAGGCGATTCACGATTATTGGCGCAGCGCGGTTTGCATCGGCACGCTTGGCTTTTGCTGTGGCGTTGTGCGCGCGCTGGCAATTGGCGATGCGCAAGTGGGGTCGCTGGTGAATATTGCCTCCATGATCGGATCGCTTATTGCCGCGCTGGGGCTGCTGCTGCTGTGGCAAAACAAAAGCCTCCACATCAATGTGACCAGCGCGTATCGGTTTTTCTTCCCGCTGCTTATCACCGCATTCGCCCTGATGCCCTTTGCCGGCCAAGCGTTTTCCAGCATATATGCGGGCATGCTTTATGCGGTTTACAGCATCGCAATTATGCTGATGATGATTCAGTGCGCGCAGGCGTCGCGCGACGGCGGCATCAACCCGGTTTTCATCTACGGCTTTTTTGGCGGCATTGTCTACCTGCTGCACGACATAGGCTTTGTGGGCGGCAGCTTCGCCGAACAGGCCAACGTTTGGGGCATCAGCCCCATCGCCGCAGTAGCGCTGCTTTCTTTGTACCTTTTGGGCGTGATGTACTTCATCGGCCAAGGGGGGTTTCGCCAGGTGCTTTCCGGTTCGCGTGCCGCAGCCGAGCGCATCGAGTTCGTTTCGCTGAATGCGGAAAGTGCAACGGCTTATGCGGAAGTGCGAGCGTGAGTGCGGGTGTGCTTGGGGCAGAAGGTGCAGCGGGTGCGGAAGCGGGGGCTGGCGCGTCTGGTGCGGAAGGTGCGGCGGGCGCAGCGACACCGGATGCTCAAGCGGAAACGCGCGACCAGCGGCCTTTCCACCACTCCAACGCGCCGCAATAC
>JAVWGW010000010.1:0-18731 GCA_036640375.1 Raoultibacter sp.
AACCTGACGGCGGGCTGTGGCGGCCAGCTAGGCGTTCAAGACTTTCGTTGCCTTCGTTCGCGTACAGGGAGTACGCTCTCTTCAGGCTCCTCGGTCTTTCACGCCTATCTGACTCACCACAGACCGCCTGTCGTTTTCGTTGTTGAATTCAACCTGGCGACATGCCTGTCTTTGCCTTTGTTGAATTCAACCTGGCGGCGGGTCTTTGTAATAAGGGGGTTTTACGAGGGTGGGCGTTTGGGTGGGGGGTTCGGTATAATGGGCGCACGGTGTTGTTGTTTGTCGAAGGAGTGCTTGGATGTTTTGTGCTCAGTGCGGTGCCCCCTTACCTGATGATGCGAAATTTTGCCCCGCCTGTGGCGCGCGGGCGGTTTCAATCAATCTTGCTCAGAGCTTGCCGACTATTGAGGATGTGCCCTTAGAAGCGGCGGCTAAAACCGAGCCTTTGGCCGACCCCTTCCTTACGGCACGCATGCCCAAAGTTGAATCTGCCACAGGGGAAGTGCTGCACCCGGCAAGCGATTCCCAAAAAAACTACGTGCAACAAAGCGCGGTGCCCAAAGCGTGGACAACGCCTAAAGTGCTGTTGTTGGTGGTGCTGATTATCGTGGCGGTGGCACTGTTCTTCTTCGCAAGCCAGCTGCTGATTTCAAACTTTGCGCGTATCGGTGGGGAAGCGGCACAGGTTGCGGCTTCGGTGCAGGAAAAAACGGCACCGGCACAAGTGCCTTCCGCTACGGAAACCGCCCCATCAAAAGAAGCGACGGACACCGCTGCGGCCTTGGATGAAGTCTATTCCGAAATGAATATTGCCTATGCCAACGTGGCCGATTACAACGCCCAAATCGACGATATCGTAGCGGATTTTAACAGTTGGTATCTTGCCAGCGATGCCAGTGTGCGCAAGGATGCGGCTGCGCGCTGCGCCAAACTGAAGGCAAAAATCGTGGGTGCACGCGAAGATTTTAGCACCCACGTTGCGGCGGCTGGGTGTGTGCAAGGGTTAATCTACTACGAACAAACCCAGCGCATAGACCATCTGTTTTCCCTGCTGGACGGCCGCGTTTCAGCCATAGATGCCGCCTGGGTAATCGATGTAAGCTACGGGGATCCCGCCGCGCACGAAGCAGAAATTCTAGCGCCCATCGCAAGCGCCAACGTTGCCGGCAAATCAAAATACTTGAGCGAATTTGAAAAACTTTATCCCGAAGATAAACCGAAGAAGCTACATTAAGGGTAGGGGCGCACATGGCCAAGCAAGCAAAAAGCGAAAGTTGGAAAGGTGGCAGCATTTCTGAGCGCTGCACCTGTCTTGTGGCGGACAATCCGTCGCCCATGACGTTTACCGGTACGAACACCTGGATTGTTGCCGAGCCGGGCAGCGGCGCGTGCGTTGTTGTCGATCCGGGGCCCGATAGTTCCCGCCATCTGGAAAACATTGTGGTCACCTGTAAAAATCGCAAGCTTGCTATTGCGGCCATCCTTATCACGCACGAACATAGCGATCACAACGAAGTGGCTGGGCGGCTTTCTAAGCTCAGCGGGGCACCCATCCATTCGCAAAACAGCGGCAACCTTCCTGATGGGGCGCTTGTGGTGCCCGAAACGGGGCTTGCTCTGTCTATCGTGTCGCTGCCAGGGCACTCAAGTGATTCGGTGGGCATCGAGGTATCTGGCGATAAGGTGCTGCTTACGGGGGATGTGATTTTCAAGCAGAGTTCCACCGTTATCTGTGCCCCCGATGGCGTGCTAGCCGATTATCTTCAAAGCCTGCAGCAATTGAAGGAATATGTTACCCAGCGCGCTATTGGCCGCTTGCTCAGTGCGCACGGCCCCACCATAGATGACCCGCTTGCGTGTATCGACCGCGCCATTGCGCATCGCTATGACCGCCTTAGGCAGGTTCAAAAAGCCTTGTCGGCAGGGGTCAGCCCCGATGCTGCCAGTGTTGTGGCGGCGGTATACGCCGATGTTGACCCGCACTTGCGCTCAGCCGCCCAATGGAGCGTTCAAGCCCAGTTGAAGTATTTAGCTGATACGCACGGGTTTTTGCCCCCGGCAATCGCCCCGTAACCGCCGCAGCCCCGTTTTGTTCCTTTGGTCGAGATTGCACTTCTTTTGCCCGCTTCCACGGTGCGAGGGGGGTATATTCCGATTGAGATAAATGTAATCTCATATCCACACACACCGCCTGCGCAAACAGAATTTCTGCAGGCATGTATGAAAGGAAACAGGATGCAAAACCCTTCTCAAAAATCCTATCAACTCTATATCGGTGGCAAGTGGGCCGATTCCTCCGACGGCAAAACGCTCGATGTGTTTTGCCCCGCCAATGGCGAAAAACTTTCCGTTATCCAAGATGCCGCGCGCGAAGATGTCGACGCTGCGGTGGACGCGGCGTGGGTAGCCTTTGAAACCTGGGGTCAAACCACCAAGGCGCAACGAGCTATCATCCTCAATAAAGTGGCAGATATTATTGAACAAAACGCCGAACACCTCGCCTTGATTGAAACGCTTGACAACGGTAAACCGATTCGCGAAACCCGCGCTATCGACATTGCTTATTCCGTTGATCACTTCCGCTATTTTGCGGGCTGCTTGCTGGCCGATACCGGCGAGGCCGATATGGTCGACACCACCATGATGTCGCTTGTGCTGCATGAGCCCCTGGGCGTTGTGGGGCAGATTGTGCCCTGGAACTTCCCGTTTCTTATGGCGGCGTGGAAGCTTGCCCCTGTGCTTGCGGCGGGGGATTGCACGGTATTTAAGCCATCTTCAACCACCTCGCTTTCGGTGCTTGAACTGGCACGCCTTACGCAAGACATCATCCCTGCGGGCGTGTTCAATGTTATCACCGGGCGTGGTTCTAAATCGGGTCAGTATATCTTAGAAAACCAGAAGCTTTCCAAGCTGGCCTTCACCGGATCAACCGAAGTGGGTCGCGAAGTGGCGCGCGCGGCGGCCGATCGCCTGATTCCGGCCACACTGGAACTGGGCGGCAAATCTGCTAACATCATCTTCCCCGATGCGAAGTGGGATATGGCTATTGATGGCATCCAACTGGGCATTTTGTTCAACCAGGGCCAAGTGTGCTGCGCCGGTTCGCGCATTTTTGTACATGAGGATATCTACGACGCCTTCATTGCCGATGCGGTTGCTGCTTTCAATAACGTTAGCGTGGGTATGCCGTGGGAAGACGCCACCCAGATGGGCAGCCAGATCGATGTGGGTCAGATGAACAAGATTCTCGATTACGTCGAAATCGCCAAGCAGGAAGGTGGCGAGGTTTTGTGCGGCGGCGCACGCGCAACCGAAGGTGATTTGGCCAAGGGCGCATTCTTGCAGCCGACGCTTATTGCCATCCCCAACAACGCATGCCGCGTGGCCCAGGAAGAAATCTTTGGGCCGGTGGCCGTGGTCATCAAGTTCAAAGATGAACAGGAAGTGATCGACATGGCCAACGATTCAATCTATGGGTTGGGCGGTGCCGTATGGACGCGCGACATCAACCGTGCCCTGCGCGTGGCGCGCGGCGTGCATACCGGCCGCATGTGGGTTAATACCTACAACCAGATTCCTTCCGGTGCGCCCTTTGGTGGCTACAAAGAATCCGGCATCGGCCGCGAAACTCACAAGGTCATGCTGGAACATTACACGCAAACAAAGAACATCATGATTAACTTATCGGAAGAACCCAGCGGTTTTTATCCGGCGAAGTAACTCAATCGCGCACACAGGCAAAACTCCGGGGCCACACCTTAAAGCCCCGGAGTTTTTTGTTGCCCTGTTGCTGCGCCGCACCACAGGTGCACCTTTTGGCCGGCATGCTTTGCACAAACGCCCTGCCGTTCCCTTAGCTAGTAATCGGAGCGCTGCATGTTGATGTAGTTGAGCAGTTCGGAGCGCTTGTGAATCTGCATTTTGTCGTAGGTGTGGCGGATGTGGGTGTTGACGGTGTAGGGTGAAATGACCAACTTTTTGGCGATGCCATCGGTGGAATAGCCGTGGGCTAGCAGTATAAGTATTTCGGTTTCGCGGCCGGAAAGCTTGAATTCTTCGGCCACTTCTTGGCAGGTCTTATCCAGGTTGGAAGCTTCGGGCGGTGCCGAGGTCAGCGTTGCAATGCTGTATTCCTGGCGGACCAAGGGGATGATAAGCACAGCGATGATACAGATGAAGGCCAGCGCTGTTTCCGGGGTGAAGGCGTCGGCGAAGGCGGGGTTATGTTCGTAGATGATGGCAAGCGTATTGCCCACGGCGATGCCGCCGCGAATGCAGCCGCCAGAAAAGCCGAAGGCCAAGGCGGGTGCCACGTAACCTTTAGAAGTGAGTATGCCAAAATACATGACCAGCAACACTTCCAAAATGGAACAGACGGCCAACGCCAAAATAAAAGCCTCAAAGAAGAAGAGGACATCGGCCAAAAACAGCGCAAAAGCTACCACTACAAACACCAATAACCAGGGCAGCATCTTAAAGATGTCAAGTTTATCTTTGGAAGCGATGCATACCAGGGCTATGGCCAGCATCAAAAAGGCGCCCCCAATAACACCGAAGGTAAAGCTGGCATCGTCTGTGGGCAACACCTCCCACGGGATGATGGCCACCAAAAAATAACAGGCAGCCGCCACAATGAAGGATAAGAAAGAAACGGTGCCGATGCTTTTAAGCCCTTCTTTGTTGGCGGATTTGGGCAGCAACAAGGGCAGCGGGCGTGATGCATCGCCGGCACTTTCATTAAGCAAGAAAAAACCGGAGGCCAGGGGCAACGCGGCAACAAAAAAGGCGGAAAAATAGGTGGGCAGCACCCCTGCAATTGCCAAAGACACCAAAAGGGTCAGACCAAAAACGGGCCCTATGTGGCTCATGGAAAAGTTTGCTTTGATGCAGGCGTAATGCTCGCCCCATAAAATCCAAAGCACGGCTCCCGCCACTCCTAGCACCGCGGCCAAAACAAAAGCGAAGGCCGGCACTTCCATGGCCAGGGGGAGTAAGGCTAAGGCCAGCGACCCCAGGCAGGCCGCAAGGGGTGCTGCCCAAAAAAGCCAACGATAACGGGAAAGCTGTCGTTTGCGACCCAGCAGCAGCGGCAGCAAAAACAGGGTAACAACCGATGCGCCCAGGCAGATAAGCCACGAAAACGTGACGGTTTCTGCCAGAAGCTCTGTGTGCGCAAATACATTGGGCACAAACCAGAAGGCGTAGTGCCAGCCCAATATAAGAGCGAATCCAAAGTATTTCAAGGCGGGATGTTTGTGAGTCATGTTGCCCACGCTTGCCGTCAATTTTCCTGTCTGTTTCATAATGCGCATCCATCCTTCGTATTCGCGTACGGACTACAAGGTTAGTGAGGTCGCTTGGGCATCGTTAGTGATGTCGTGAATATATCACTAAAAAGTAAGCACCACCCTCGCAAGAAAATAAGTAATTGAGGGTTCACTGTTATTTCACGATGTAAAACCGACCGTTCGCCGCGCACAATGCACTCATCTTCAGTCGGCGCCTCATAGGTGTCGCGCCGGTGATCGAAGAAGCGACAAGGAAGAAAAAGGAGAATCAATGAGTGCATATCTGTTGAAAAAGGAGGGCTTACTGTGATGAACATCTTGAAAGGCGAAAAGAAGGTCAGCGATCTGGGGAAGCTGCATAGGATTTTTATCCTTATCTTAGTCAGCGTCGGCTCTTCCACTATTTATGCTCCCGCTTACTTAAAAGGTGTCTTCTACGATCCCTTGATGCAGGCCTTAGGTTGCACCAACATGGAATTGGGCGCCTTGCTTTCCGCTTACGCGGTCACCGCCATGATTTGCTATGTGCCCGCAGGCATCCTGGCCGACAAAATTCGCTGCCGCACTCTTTCCTGGGTGGGCTTTGTCGGTACCGCTATTCTTACCTTTGTGTATGCGGCGCTTCCGTCTTATGAAGTTTTGCTTGCCGTTTTCGTGGGCATGGGCATCACTTCCATTCTTATTTGGTGGGGCGTGCGCTTCAAGCTCGTCCGTTTGATTTCGACCGAAGAAGAGTACCCGAAGAACATCGGCATGAGCTACGGCATCTATGGTGCTGGTGGGCTTATCGTCGGCTTTATCAACCTGGCAATCGTCAGCGCACTTGCCGATAACATGGGCTCGGCGGTAACTGTGCTGCTCGTGTTCCTCGGTTCGATGATTTTGCTTCTGGGCATTTTGTCCTTCCTCTTCATTCCGAAGTTTGAAGGCGAAATCAAGAATGATGGCAGTTCTTTCAACCTGAACGAATTTGTCACTTCCTTGAAGACCCCGGTTGTGTGGATGGCTGCAGCTTCCATGTTCTTCGTGTACTTCTTTTACACGGGCGTTACCTACACCACCCCGTATTTGACTGAAGTATTTGCTGCCCCGCTGGTGGTTGTTTCTGCGGTAAGCGTTATCCGCACCTACGGCATCACGCTTATTTCTGGCCCCATCTTCGGCGCCATCGCCGGCAAGGTAAAATCCCCCGCCATCACCATCGCTGTTGGCTCCATCATCTGTGCTGTTGGCCTTGTTGCCTTCGGCATTCTTCCCACCGATGCCGGCATGGTTATCGTGGCTGCAGCCATCATCGTGCTGCTGGGCTTTGTGGCAAACGGCGTGTTTGGCATCGTTTCTTCTCAGCTTACTGAAGGCAAAGTGCCCCTGACCATCTTCGGTGCCGCCACCGGTATCGTATCCGTTATCGGCTTTATGCCCGACACGTTTTCTAGCGCATGGTTCGGCGCCATCATCGACGAAAAAGGTGCTGCTGCCTACCCTGAAATCTTCGCCATCATGGCTGGCGCTGCTGTTATCGCCGCGCTGATTTCTGTGGGGCTGAAACTGTACGTGAAGAAGAACAACGCGAAACTGGAAGCTATTGCTGCTGCCGAAGCCGCTGCTGCCTTGGGTAAAGCTGTTGAAGCCGAAAAGGCTGCCCAGTAGTCGCTGCACCAAGCACCACCCAAGCACCATCGTTGTTGGTTTAAGTAATAAGGCGACATCCCCCGCAGCGCTATTGTGCCGCGCTGCGGGCATCAAAGGAAAGGGGATTGAAGTGAGAGGTGGATCGGTGAATAAACTCGATGTTTTATCCCGCTTGACCCCACAGATGACCGCTGTACTGGCCAAACAAAATGAACTGGCCAGCGATGCGTTTGCCACCAATGTGGGTTTTGATGAAATGCGTACCAACTATATAAAGGAACGCGTGTTTTGGAATGAAGGTGGACCGGTGCTGCACGCGGTGCAAGACGCTGTGGTCGCAGGCCCTTACGGCGACATCCCCGTGCGCTACTACGCGCCCAGCGATGAAGCTAAGCTGCCGTGCATCATCTATATCCACGGCGGCGGTTTTGTGGTGGGCAACCTTGACACCCACGATCGCATCATGCGCATGCTTGCACAAGCAACGGGCGCCATGGTTGTGGGCGTCGATTATCACCTGGCACCGGAACACAAGTTTCCCAGTGCGGTTATCGAATGCGCTACCGTGGCAACTTACCTGCATACGGCCGGCGCAGCCCACGGCATCAACGTCAACGATATTTCGTTTGCGGGCGATTCGGGCGGCGCGCATTTAAGCCTGGCCGCCACGCTGTATCTGCGCGACGAACTGGGGGATAACTCGTTTATCAAAACTCTCATCTTGTATTACGGTTGGTTTGGCCTGAAGGATTCGTGTTCCATGCGCCTTTTGGGCGGCACCTGGGATGGCCTGACCAAAGACGATTGGGATTATTACATCGATTGCTATTTAAGCAATCCCGAAGATGCAAATTCCCCCTACGCCGATTGCCTGGCCACCGATCTTACCCACGACATGCCCGCGTGCTACATTGCCGCCGCCGAATTCGATCCGCTTAAAGACGACAGCACCACGCTGGCCGCCATTTTGGAAGAACACGGCATCGAACACAAATTCGAGATTTTCAACGGCGTCATTCACGCGTTTTTGCATCACAGCCGCCTGCTGGATGAGGCCTGCGATGCCCTTGAGCACGGCGCGACGTTTTACCGGGAACACCGGTAGGCGCGCGCATTTTCCACCGGTAGTAATGTGCGACCCGCCGGGGCGCATTGAAATGTAAATGAAAGGGAAGGAATCACTATGGATTTCAGCTTAAACGACGATCAGGAACTGTTTGTTGGCAGTATTCGCGATTTGATGGAAAGCGAAAACTGGGAAACCTACTTTGTTGCCTGTGATGAAAAACACGAATACCCCGAGCGCTGGGTGCATGCCCTGTGCGAACTGGGCTTCGACCTGATCATGCTTCCCGAAGAACGCGGCGGCCTGAACTTGGGCGTTGTGACGCTGATGGCAGCTTACGAAGAACTGGGTCGCCACGGTGCCCCCACCTACGTGCTCTATCAGCTTCCGGGTTTTGAAACCATTCTGCGCGAAGGCACCACCGAGCAGATCGACAAAGTTATGGCCTACCTGGGCACCGGCAAGCAAATCTGGAATTCCGCTTGCACCGAGCCGGGTGCAGGATCTGATGTGGGCGGCTTGGCCACAAACTACACGCGCCGCGATGGCAAAATCTACCTCAACGGTCACAAAACCTTCATCACCAGTTCTGCGGG
The DNA here is from genome assembly GCA_036640375.1 of Raoultibacter sp. Lineage (GTDB taxonomy): Bacteria > Actinomycetota > Coriobacteriia > Coriobacteriales > Eggerthellaceae > JAVWGW01. Next base: position 8,583 of record JAVWGW010000010.1, read on the forward strand.
CGTGGCCTACTTGGTTATCATGGCGCGCGATTCCGAAAACCCCGACACCTTCACGGAATTTTTCGTGGACGTGAAGCTTCCTGGCGTCAAGCTTGAGCGCTTGGAGAAGCTGGGCCTGCGCATGGATAGCTGCTGCGAAGTGTACCTTGACGAAGTTGAGCTGGAAGAAAAAGACATCTTCGGCACCGAAGGCAACGGCTTTAGGCGTGGCATCGGCGATTTCGACTTCGAGCGTTTCTTGGTGGGTGCCTGCGATTACGGCACCGCTTTGGCCGCGTTTGAAGATGCCGCCACCTACGCCAACAAGCGCGAGCAGTTTGGCAAAACCTTGGGCCGCTTCCAGCTCAATCAGCTGAAAATTTGCAACATGGCCATCAAGATTGATGCTATGAAAAACATGCTCTACGAAACGGCTTGGAACTACGACCAGGGCACGGTCACCTCTGCTCAGTGCGCCATGTGCAAGTTCTACTGCGCCAACGCCGCCTTTGAAGTGGTTGACGACGCCATGCAGATTATGGCCGGCGTAGCCGTTGTGGGCGACCACCGCGTACAGCGCATCTGGCGCGACCTTCGCGTCGATCGCGTTTCTGGCGGTACCGACGAAATGATGGTTTTAACCGTTGCCAAGGGCATCTTAAAGCAATATCGCTAGGCCTAACATCGTGCGGTTTTGGAAACTGGGCGGCTGTTCGCAGTCGCCCGCAAGATAAGGAGATTGAATATGGCAATCGAAACAAACAAGCCTTCCTTCGGTGTTCTTGACGGAGTGAAAGTGGTCTATTCAGCCGTTGAGCTGGCCGCCCCCAAAGCAGCCGACCTGATGGCCGACTGGGGTGCCGATGTTACCTGGCTGGAAAACACGGGCGCGGGCGACACCATCCGCGACACCGCCTATATCAAGCAGGCCGAACGCCGCAATCAGCGCTCTGTTGCTCTCAACTATTTTTCTGATGAAGGCAAAGAGATTTTGTTCAAGATGATCGAAGACGCCGACATCTTCATGGAAGCCAGCAAGGGCGGCACCTATGCCCGCCACGGCGTGACCGACGAAGCACTGTGGGAACGCAATCCCAAGCTGGTCATCGTGCATGTTTCTGGTTTTGGCCAGGAAGGCGACCCGGCAATGGTCAAGCGCGCGGCCTACGACCTGACCGTCATGGCCTACAGCGGCTACATGAGCCAAAACGGCACGCAGGATCAGCCCATGAACCCAGGGCCTTATGCCGGCGATTACTTCAACACGCTTATGATCGCCAGCTCTGCTTTGGGCGCGCTTTACAAGGCTGAAAAAACGGGCAAGGGCGAAAGCATCGATCTTGCCATGTTTGAAACCATGTTGGCTATTGGCCAGTACTACCTGGTGGATTACCTCAACGAAGGCATTTTGTGGCCGCGCCCTGGCGCCCGCAACCAAAACCTGTGCGGCATCGGCGAATACCAGTGCAACGACGGTTTTGTGGGCCTGTGTCTCTATGGCGTCGACCAGAACAAATACCTGCTCGAAACCATCGGACTGGGTCATTTGTGGGGCACCGAAGAAATTCCGGAAGATACCTCTGGTCTGTGGCTTTCCGGCGTGCATGCTCCCGCCATCGAAGCGGCGCTTGATGCGTATTGCTTGGCACACGGCAAGCACGAAATTGAAGAAGATTTCGCGGCGCACCGTATTGCTGCGCAGGTCGTTATGGATATTCCCGACCTTGTGGAAGAAGAGCACCTCAAGGCTCGCAACGTGTGGCTTGAGTGGGAAACCGCCGATGGCGATACCTTCAAGGGCTTAAACGTCTTCCCGAAATTCAAAAACAACCCCGGTCAGGTGTGGCGTCCGATGCCGCATCAGGGTGGCGACACCGCCGATGTACTGGGCAAATTGGGCTATACCGCCGAACAAGTGCAAGAGCTGGCGGCACAGGGCATCGTAAAACTGGGCGCTTAGGCTAACGGGAAAGTTCAAGGGGGCGTATCTGGATGACCGATATTATAGGAAATGAAACACTGCGAAGCCTGTGGGATGGTCTGGCGACCACGCAGGGTGAAAAGACGTTTCTTATATTCCAGGGTCGCCAGGGCGCGGTAACTGAATTTACCTATAAGCAGTTCAACGATGAAATAAACAAAGCCGCCAACCTGTTTTTAGCGCGCGGTATCCAGCGTGATGAAAAGGTAGCCGTGCAGCTGCACACCTCACCCGAATTCATGATGTGTTTGTTCGGTCTTGCCAAAATCGGTGCCGTTATGGTGCCTATGAACGAACAGTATTTGCAGGAAGAATGTGAATACGTGCTGAACAAATGCGAGGCGACCACGGCTATCATCGAGCCTGAGTTTCTTAGCCTTTATCAGGCCATTCAGGCGCGCGACGGCTTTTTGCCCAAAGGTATTGTGCTGGCGCGCAACCAGGGGGTGACGTCGGGCGACGCGGCTGGCACAGACGATTTTGATGCCCTGCGCGCCGCCCAGCCCACCACGCTGCGCGAAGTGCGTCCCCTCGATGCTACGGATGCGGTGGAAATCATCTTCACTTCCGGCACGACATCGCGTCCCAAGGGCGTTGTGCTCACGCACTGCAACGTGCTCTATACCGGCGTATACGGCGATTGGGAAGTGTCGCTGCACGCCGAAGACCGCCTGCTTACCACCATGCCGGCCTGTCATTCCAACTTTCAGTTGGCGGCCATGACGCCGGTCATCTGTGCCGGCGCCACGCTGATTGTCATCGAAAAATACAGCGCCAAACGCTTCTGGCAACAGGTGCGCGACTATCGCGCTACCGTCACGCAATGTGTGGCTATGATGGTGCGCACGCTGCTGATGCAGCCGGTGGCACCCCAGGAAAAGGACCACTGCGTCCGTGAGGTTTTGTACTTCATGCCCTTGGCTCAACAGGAAAAACAAGCATTCGAGCAGCGCTTCGGTGCACGCATCATGAACACCTACGGATCGACCGAATCACTTGTGTGGGTTTTGACCGATCCGCCCACAGGTGCCCGTAAGTGGCCTTCTGTGGGCAGAGTAGGGCTATCATGTGAAGTGAAGATAGTCGACGATGCGCTCTGCGAAGTCGCCGCCGGACACATCGGCGAAATTCTCGTTCATGGCATTCCCGGTCGCACCATCATGAAAGAATACTACGGCGACCCCGAAGAAACGGCGCGCACCATCACGCCCGATGGCTGGATGCACACCGGTGACAAGGGGTATGTCGATGCCCAGGGATGGTTCTACTTCGTTGATCGTAAGGTCAATATGATCAAGCGTTCAGGCGAAAATATTTCTACCACGGAACTCGAAAATGTATTGACCACGCACCCTCTTATTGCTGAAGCGGCGGTTATCGGCGTGCCCGACCCCGTGCGTGACCAGGCGGTTAAGGCATTCGTTTTGCCCGTTGCCGGCCAGCAGCTTTCGGTGGCCGAAGTGGCTCATTACTGCAAGCAACACATGGCTGCATTCAAGGTGCCCTCGTTTATCGAGGTGGTGGAAAGTTTCCCCCATACCTGCAGCATGAAGATAGAGAAAAAGCTCCTCAAATAGCGCACCCCTACACAGGGCGCGCGATTTACTAGCAAGGATAGGTGGCGCTAGCTCGCCACATACACCCAAGGAAAGGAACATCACTATGACCATCAGCACAGAAATCGTCGGCAAAGAATTTGGACCGTTCGTACGCGAGTACACCTTCAAGGATCTTGAGATTTGCGCCCTGGGCTGCGGCGCTGCTTTCGATGGCAAAACCGATCTGGAATATGTCAACGAAAAAGATGCCCACAACCCCGATCTGAAAGTGCTCCCCATCTTCGGCGTGCCGCTGACGGTGCACGAAGAAATGACCACGACGCTCGATTACGGCTACAACTATGCCGGTTCGCTGCACTACGGCTTTGAAATCAAGTTCCACGCGCCCTTCAAGATGGCCGACCGTGTTGAAACTTTCGTCACCCAAGATGCGCTCTACGATCGTGGTGAAGGTCGCGGCAGCCTTTCGTGCCAGACCGGCCGTTCCTTTAGTTCTGACGGCACGCTTTTGTGCACGACTGAAACCTGGGATTGCTGCATTTATGACGGCGGCTGGGGCGGCGAAAAAGCGCCGAAGGATATTGTTGAAATCCCCGAGCGCGACGCCGATGCAAGCGTAAACGAAACCTTCCCGCTCAACCAGCCTTTGATCTATCGCCTCATGGGCGATTGGCATCAGCAGCACATCGACTGGGATTACACCGAGCAGACCGGGCTTGAACGCCCGATCGCGCACGCCATCAGCTATGCCGGCATGGTTATGCGCCACGCCATCGCCACGTATTTCCCCGGCGAGCCCGAGCGCATGACGCGCTTCAAAACCCGCGTGACCTCACCTTTGGTTCCCGGCACGAAGCTGACCACCGAAATGTGGAAAGTGGGCGAAAAGGAAATCCGTTTCCGCCTGGTCGATGCCGATTATAAAGAAACCGGTGCCAAGCCGCACTTAAACTTCGGCATCATCGAATGGGATTAGCACCAAGCGTTCTATGAATGTGTGGTGGGTGCCCGCGCGCGTTGGGCACCCACGTGCATGCATCGGCGAAGGGGTTGCGGGGGAGCACTGCGGCAACCCCCTCGCGGGTGCATACGCAAAGGTAGGGAAGGTGTCATCGTATGGAAGAGGACAAAAAACAGGCGGCTGTGGTGCAAAAATCGAAGCGCGTCATCAAAAAGACGCTCGACGATGTTGCCATGACGCCCTTTTTGCGAAAGATCACATTTTTTTCAAGCGGCGGGTCGTTTTTGGACGGTTACGTGCTTTCTTTGATCGGGGTGGCGCTTACCCAGATCGTTCCCCAGTTTAATTTAAGCAGCGAATGGAGCGCGGCCATCGGAGCCGCCGTTTTGCTGGGCATTTTCGTGGGCACCATCGTGGGCGGTTACTTGACCGACCTTATCGGGCGCAAAAAAATGTTCATCATCGACGTCATCGCCATCGGCGTTTTTTCCCTTTTAAGCGTTTTTTGCTCAAGCCCCCTCGAACTGGTGTTGGCGCGCTTTTTCATCGGCGTGTTTATCGGCGCCGATTACCCCATCGCCACATCGCTCATAGCTGAATTCACCCCCAAAAAGCACCGCGCCATTTCCATGGGCATGGTTTCGGCCGCGTGGTATTTGGGTGCAACGGTGGCCGCCGGTGTGGGCTATGCGCTCTACGGCCTAGAAAACGGCTGGCAATGGATGCTGGGCAGCGCCGTGATCCCCTGCATTTTTTTGCTGATTGGACGCCATGATATCCCCGAATCTCCCATGTGGTTGGCACAAAAAGGCCGCGTGGCCGAAGCCGAAGAAATCACCCATCGCGTGTTTGGCAACGACGTGGAAATAGTGCTGGAAGCCCCGGGCGAAAAGACAAAGTTTCGCAAGATTTTCCAAAAGGGCTACCTTAAACGCATCATTTTCTTGGGTGTTTTCATTTTGTGCCAGGTGGTTCCCATGTATGCCATCTACACCTTTGGACCTGAAATTATGACGGCGTTTGGCTTGGGCGAAGGCCGTGAAGCCATTTTGGGCGAAAGCGCGGTGAGCCTGTTTTTCTTGGTCGGCTCGATTCCCGCCATGTTCTGGCTTACTTCGATGGGGCGCCGCCCGCTGCTTATCCGCAGCCTGGCGCTGATGGCGGTGGGCTTGTTGGTGCTGGGGTTTTTCCCCGATGCACCGGTGTTGGTCATCATTGCTGCCTTTGGCCTCTATGCGTTTTTCAGCGGCGGCCCGGGCATTTTGCAGTGGCTCTATCCCAACGAATTGTTTCCCACCGAAGTGCGCGCTTCGGCGGTGGGGGTGGCCATCGCCATTTCGCGCGTGGGCACGATTATCGCCACCTACGCCACGCCGCTGTTTTTGGCAGCCTATGGCATAGGCCCTACGATGTTGGTGGCCGCCGGGCTGGTTATTTTTGGGCTGGTGCTTTCTATCGTGATGGCCCCCGAAACAAAAGGCAAATCGCTCATCGAAACAAGTTCGCTCGATTGATTTACAAAAGGCCAGGTAAACTATAGTTAAAAAGTAAGTATTGAGCGTTTCGTCGCATTTTTGCGATGGAAAAGTTGCGGGAGTAGGCCACACTAGCAGCAATTCGCTTAGGGGTAGATGCACGCACGTTTCGTTTGCCCCTTAGCTTCTTTATTACAGACATACACGCAAGAAGGGAAAGGTGCAGGATGAAAATCGTTGTTTCTTTGAAGGTTGTCTCAGACGATCAGGACATCCAGGTGGCAAGCGACGGTAGCCTTGATTTTTCTAAGGCTCACCACATCGTTTCAACCTATGATTTAAACGCCATGGAAGCGGCGGCTCAGTTGTCTTCGGCCGTGGAGGGCTCTTCCGTTATCGGCATTACCGTGGGCGCTGCGGCCATCGATGATTCCAAACTTAAGAAAAATATTTTGGCGCGCGGCATCGATGAACTGTTCATGACAGCCGATGATGCCTGTGCAAACCTGGACGCTTTTGCCACCGCCGAAGCCTTGGCGCAGCTGGCTGCCAAAGTGGAAGGTTTCGACGTCATTGTGTGCGGCGATGGATCTGCCGACAACTACGCCCAGCAAGTTGATGTGCAGCTGGCCGCCCAGTTGGGCTTGCCGGTGGTAACCGCTGCCACAAAAATCACCCCCGGCGCAGGCTTCTTAGAAATTGAACGCACGCTTGAAGATGTGGTCGAAACCGTGAAGGTATCCCTTCCCGCTGTCGTGTCGGTTTCCCCCGATATTGCCACCCCGCGCATCCCGGGCATGAAAGATATTTTGGCTGCGGGCAAAAAGCCCATGGATGTGGCCGCTGCCGCAGGTGCCCACACCAATGCGGTGGAAGTGCTTGATTGCAAGGCCCCCAAGCAAACTGATCGCAAACTGGAAATCATCGACGCAGGCGAAGACGGCGCCATTGAAAAATTTGCAGCCGCCCTCAAAGCCGCACTGTAAGGAAAGGTGAACATTATAATGAAGGCATTTGTTTTAGCGGAACGTTCTGAAGCAGCCGCAGCTTTGTGCGCCGGTGCACGCAGCACTGCCAGCGAAGTGGTGTTAGTGGTCATCGGCGACATGCCGGTTGCCGATAACATCGCCGATACCGTAGCACACATCGCCCTGCCCGCGGGCGCGGTGTTTGATGATGCAGCAGACACGGTGATAAGCCTGTTTGATGCCCAAGCACCTTCTGTGGTATTTGTCGAACCCACGCGTCACCTTAAAGTTGTTGCCGGCAAGCTGGCGGCACATGCCAAAACCTCTGTTATCACCGACCTTATCGCCCTTGAAGGCGATGTGGCCACCAACATGTATTTCGGTGGCATCGCGCACAAAAAGCAAAAGGCAACAGGCACCGCTATTTACACCGTTTCCGCCGATCTGTTTGCCGACGCTGCGGCATCGGGTGCCAACACCATCACCGAAATCGCTTGGCTTGCCCCGGCGCATCCCCTTGAGCTGGTAGCTTCTGCTCCCATCCAAAAAAGTGGCGTCGATCTGTTCAAGGCCGAAGTGGTTGTGGCTGCTGGCCGCGGCTTCGCGCAAAAAGAAGATTTGGACGGCGCACGTGCCTTGTGCGACGCGCTTGGCGGCGGCCTGGGCTGCTCGCGCCCCCTTACCGAAGGCGTCGATTGGCTGCCTTCCGAAGTGTATATCGGCGTATCCGGCCTGATGCTTGCCCCGAAGGTGTATGTGGGCGTGGGCATTTCCGGCCAGATGCAGCACATGGTGGGCTGCAATCGCGCCACAACGCTGTTCGCCATCAACAAAGATAAAAATGCCCCCATTTTCAAGCAGTGCGACTTTGGCTTGGTGGGCGACATCAACACGGTACTTCCCGCCCTTGTCGCGGCGCTGTAGGAAGAGGTAAGCCATGTCAGATTTTGATGCAATCGTTGTCGGTTCGGGGTGTGCAGGTTCTGTAGCCGCCTATGAACTGGCGCGCGCGGGCAAATCCGTGCTGGTGGTTGAGCGCGGCAATACCGCTGGTGCAAAAAATATGAGCGGCGGGCGCATCTATTCCCACTCCCTCAAAGCGGTGTTTCCCGATTTTGAACAAACCGCGCCCATCGAACGCAAAATTACCCACGAACGCATATCCATGCTTTCGCCCGACGCCAACTTCACCGTGGATTTCACTTCAGAAGAAATGCGCGGAGCCGGCCGTGATTCCTACGCCGTGCTGCGTGCCGATTTCGACCCCTGGCTGGCAGCACAGGCAGAAGAGGCAGGTGCCGAATACATTTACGGCATCGCTGTGGAAGAAGTGCTCAAACAAGACGGCCGCATCACAGGCGTGCGCGCCGGCGAAGATGAAATCACCGCCGATGTCGTGCTTTTGTGTGATGGCGTGAACTCTTTGCTCACCGAAGGCGCCGTCGGCTTCAAACGCCCGGCAGCTTCCACTATGGCGGTGGGCATCAAGCAGGTAATCGAGTTGCCCGAAGGCGTTATCGACGACCGTGTGCTGTGCGCGCCGGGCGAAGGTGCAGCCTGGTTGTTTGCGGGCGATGCCACCCACGGACATGTGGGCGGGGGCTTTATGTACACGAACAAAAACTCCCTTTCGCTAGGGCTGGTGGCCACCATTTCTGATGCCGCCACCTCAGAGGTGCCCGTCTACCAAATGCTCGAAGACCTTAAAGCCAACCCGGCGGTTGCCCCCCTTATCCGCGGCGGCAAAGTGGTGGAACATTCCGGCCACATGGTGCCCGAAGGCGGCTTAAACATGATGCCCGACCTTATTGGCGACGGCGTTATGCTTGCCGGCGAATCCGCCATGATGTGCGTGAACTTAGGCTACATGGTGCGCGGTATGGATTACGCGGTAGCCGCCGGTATGCACGCAGGTCGCTGTGCGGCAGCAGCGCTCGATGCGGGGGATACCTCCAAAGCGGGGCTGCAATGCTATGTCGATGCCTTAGAAGCCAGCTTCGTGCTCAAAGATTTGAAACAATTTAGCCGCTTCCCGCACTTCATGGAATCCACCCCGCGCATGTTCAATGAATATCCCCGCATGATTCGCGACATCATGAACACGATGTTTATCGTCGATGGACAACCGGTCAAACCCTTGAAGAAATCCCTTATGCCTATCGTGAAAAATGTGGGCATGTTCAACATCTTCAAAGATGTCAAAGGAGGCATGAAGGCCCTATGAGCAGCATAAAACCGATAACGGTCAACGTTGATGAGTTTTTGGCCCTCAACAAATATGAAGTCGATGAAGGCAGCGCCCACATCGAACTGGTGGAAAATCCGGATGCCGAAGAATTTATGAAACTGGTGCGCCTGTGCCCTGCTGCCCTGTACAAGATAGATGAAGAAGGCAAGCAATCCTTTGATTACGCCGGCTGCCTGGAATGCGGCACCTGTCGCATAGCCTGCGGCGACACCATCATCAAAAAGTGGGAAAACCCCCAACCCACGATGGGCATCGAATATCGCTTCGGGTAAGATCGGCTCAGGGAAGGTAATCCCTGATAATCCCCAGTAATTCCGCAAGCTACAACAAAGAAAAGCACTCCCTACAACGCCTCTGTATCCCCAGGAATACAGAGGCGTTGCTGTGAAAGTGGTTTTCCTAAAAGGGCAATCATGGTATTGTAATTTAGTTAAGGCTTGCAAGGTTAAGGCTTGTTTGATGCAGAAACGGAGGGATGTGTGGGCACGGGTAAGCAGCGAGGCAAATTTTTTGCCAAAGAAAACCGTGTTTACCTGCTGACGGGTCTCCTTTTTTGCGCGCTCACCCTTGTGGTGGGCATCGCTTGTTTTCAGTATTATATTCACCTTCAAAGTACGGTCAAAACCGAAGCTGCCGGCTATATGACAGAAATTTCCAAGCAGATGGGCACCAACGCGCGCAAAAACATCGACGATAATTTTGCAGTGCTGGGCACGGTGGCCGCGGTGCTTGAAGATCCTTCTGTCACCACCTATGGGCAGTTGCAGTCCTTGCTAGAAAAGCAGCGTGGCCTGTGGCATTATCAGAAAATGATGCTGGTGGATGCGGCGGGCGTTGCCTACGATGATCAGGGCAAAACCGTCATGCTTGAAAACACCGAATATCTGCGCGAAGCGGCCATCAACCGGCAGCCTTCTTTATCCACTTCGCAGGTTATAGCGGGGCAGGAAAGTGTCGTTTTTGCCATCCCGCTTAACA
>JAVWGW010000011.1:0-18723 GCA_036640375.1 Raoultibacter sp.
CGCTGTGATAAAACGTGGAATAGAATTCCTTGGTCACATCCACCATGTCCACCGCATAAGCCTGCGGGTAGAGCATGTTGGCAACCCACTGAATGCCCAAGAAGCGGTTCACTGAAGGCGGGCGATCACACCATGCAAACGGCACGTTGGGCATGGTGTACACGCGTCCGGTTTCCACGGCTTTGATAGTTGACCAGTTGGGATCGCTGCGGATCAGTTCATCGCCTCCGCCACGCACCACATCGTCCCATGCGATGATAACCTCAGGGTTCCAAGCCAGTACCTGTTCTAAGGAAACGGGCGACATACCTTTGCCTTTGCCCACTTCAACGCCGTCAGCGACGTTTTTCGCGCCAGCAAGCTTGTAGGAAAGTGCATGGGGTGAAGCCTCGGGTTCGGTTTGCAGGCCTTCGGGACCTTCGGCGTAATAGAGTGAAACACGCTTATCGGCTGGCACGGTTGCTACGGCGGCTTCCACCTTGCTCAAGGCATTTTCGCAGTAGGCGGCCAGCTTGGCAGCTTCGTCTTCCTTACCCAAAAGCGTGCCGAGCGTTTTGTAGGTGTCGGAGGTTTTTGCCAGGCTGCCATCCAGAACAACAACGGGAATGCCGGTTTGTTTTTGCAGGTCATCGGCCTGCGAAATATCAGATTCTGAGGGTGCTGCCATGGTCAGCGAGAATATCAGCTGAATGTCGGCGGCCATGATGGCTTCCGGGTTAAGTTCTTTACCGCCAGAAAGCGTGCCCAAGTAGGGCAAATCTTTCGTGCCTTGCGGCAGGTATTTTAGTTCGGCAGGGGTAAATTCCATGGTGGATCCGCCCGCTAATTCGGGTGCAAGCGTGAAGCACATGATCTGCCCGGTGGCACCGGTGTAATAAATCTTTTTCAAGGCGTCAATGCCAGGGATGCTTACGCTGCGCCCGGCATCGTCGCTTATGCTGCGGTCGGCCATTTTATCTTCGCTTTGCGCTGCTTGAGGCTGGCCTTTTGTTTCCTCACTTTTCGGTGCAGACGAGCAGGCAACCAGGCCTAGCCCCACAACAGCAGCCAGGCAAAGCACCAAAAACCCCCTGGTGATGCGCAAGCGTTTTAATTCCCTCATACGTGCTCCCTTCCTTATCGTATATCTTGATTATCCTTGTAAAACATTATTCCAATAAAAGAATAATACGGTTATAATAGCCTTAAGTGTCAAGGAGGACAAGGGCGGATACACGTGCAAACGACAAGCAGCGAAGAAATACGGGATGCATTGCAGGCGTCTGACGAGCGCGTTGAGCAGGCGCTTACCAAGAAAGTACCCCTCTGGCTGAAGCTGACCATCGGGCTTTCGCTTGTGGGCATCGTGTTGGTTTCCTTCATGTTGGGGCGCTATCCTATTTCCCCCATCGAACTGGTGCAAACCATCGGCGCCACGATTTTTGACCCTGCGGCGGTGGACAGGCAAATGCAAACAGCACTGTTTAATATTCGCCTGCCGCGCATCTTGGTGGTTGTGTTGGTGGGTGCCGCGCTGGCTATGTCGGGCGCGGCGTTTCAGGGTATGTTTAAAAATCCGCTGGTGTCGCCCGATTTGCTGGGCGCTTCGGCGGGCGCTAGCTTCGGTGCCTGCCTGGCCTTACTGTTGGATATGCCCAACACGATGGTGCAGTTGTTTGCGTTTTGTGGCGCGCTGGCGGCGGTGTTTGGTGCGGTGTGGATGAACAAGCTGGTCAACAAATATGATGCCATCTTGGGGCTGGTGTTGGGTGGCATGCTGGTTTCGACGCTGTTTCAATCATGCACTTCACTGGTGAAGTTCATGGCCGATGCCAACGATAAACTGCCCGCCATCACATTTTGGTTGATGGGCAGTTTTTCGCGCATCGATCAGGCCGATTTTTTCATGATAGTCGGACCGATGTTAGCCGGTTTCGGCCTGCTTTTGCTTGAACGCTGGAAGCTCAACGTGCTTTCGTTTGGCGAAGAAGAAGCTAAAAGCCTCGGCATCAACACGGCGCGCGTGCGCATCATCGTCATATTTGCCGCCACACTTATCGTGGCGTGTTCCGTGGCGGTTGCGGGGGTAATCGGCTGGGTTGGCCTGGTGATACCGCATCTGGCGCGTGCGATCGTTGGCCCGAATTACAAGGTGCTCTTGCCCACATCCATGGTGATTGGGGCAGGGTATTTGTTGCTGGTTGACAACGTGGCGCGGCTTATGGCGTCCACCGAAATTCCCATTGGTATCTTAACCGCCATCTTAGGCGTGCCCTTCTTCATCTTCATATTTCGCCACAATATGAAGGGGTGGTGAGCCCATGCTGTGCGTGAAGGATTTGCACTGCGGCTATGGCCGAAAAGAAATCGTGCACGGTGTTTCCTTTGAGGTTGAAAAAGGCGAATTTGTGTGCGTTATCGGAAGCAACGGCTGCGGAAAAACGACACTACTTAAAAACTTGTTGGGGCTGGTTAAAGCCTTTTCAGGGGAAGTGGTCATGCAGGGCAAAAACGTGCAGACCTTAAGCGATTTGCAACGGGCGCAAATGTTTGCCTACATTCCGCAGGCGCACACTCCGCCGTTTCCGTATTCGGTGGCCGATGTGGTATTGATGGGGCGCACGCCGTATGTGGGTCGCATGGCGCGCGTGTCGGCAGAAGATCGGCGTATTGCCTGGGAGGCCATGTGCACGCTGGGCATCGAACATTTGGCACAGCGCACCTACACGAAGCTTTCGGGCGGCCAGCAGCAACTGATTTTGATTGCGCGCGCCTTAACGCAGCAGCCCGAGCTGATTATTATGGATGAGCCCACGGCCAGCCTGGATTTTGGTAACCAGCACACCGTGCTTGCTCGCATGCGTGATCTGGTGAAAACCGGGGTGAGCGTGCTGATGGTAACCCACGACCCGCACCATGCATTTTACTGCGCTGATCGCGTGGTGGTGATGGGGCAGGGGCGCATCATCGCCGAAGGTCCGCCCGACGCTATCGTGACGCAGCAGTGTTTGGAAACGATTTACCATACCCATGTTGACGTGGTGGAAGTCACTTTGGAAAACGGCGCCACGCGCAAGGTGTGCGTGCCGCGCTAAGGGCGCCACGCGGCTGAAACTTTTAGCGCTTGGTGATAGACATCATTTGAAGAGCTTCGCCAAACAGTTGGCCAGCGCCCAGTTTCACAGCAACTTTTGTTTTTTCGGGGTCGGCCACCACGCTGCCGGCCAGCATTTCAACACCCCAATCAAACAGGAAGGGGGATGGCACCACGCTGGGGCCAACCATGATAGTAGTGGCCTTTTTGGCCAGGTCAAGCAGGCGCGGAGCGGTTTTGTTGATGATGGTCACGCCGGTCATAAACACGAAATCTTGGCTGGGCACCAGGTATTCGCAAGCGGGATCAGGGGTGTCAAGTGCGCCTGTGCACTTGCGTTCTAGCACCGTAAGGTCAGCGATTTCAGCTATGCGTTCCACGTGCGGGAAATGGCCCACAATGGTGACGCGCTTGCCCGCCAAGCGGGGGCGGTAGAGTTCGAAGGCATCGATTTTACGGATGCTGCCATCGGGCATTTCAACGGGCGCATCGTAGGTGGCGCCCAAGGGGTCAACCTGGGCGGGTTGCGAATACCAGGCGTTAAGCGCGGCCACACCTAAGGAGGCTTCGGGGAAGTTCCACGATTTGGCCAGGTTGGCCACTTCGCGCAGCGACAGGCCGCGCAAGTCGTGCGTAAACGTGCGCTTGGCCCCACCCGTCGTGGCAAACGAAACGCCCATGCCGCATTCGGCTTCAACATAACACCAGTGGCTGCCCAAGCAGCAATCTGTGACTAGAATATCTTCGGGGATGCCCCCTATTAAATGGTTGTAAAACTTCCACGGCGTGCTGTGGTCAAAGGTGTTCGGAAAATCGATGGCTCCGCTGCGCGCGCCAGCGTGGCAACAGTCTTTTTCGGCACAACCCATAAAAATCTTCCCCTTTCGCTGCATGATTATCTTCGATACAGTATAGTGCAAAGTAAGAATAAACAAAGGGTGCGAAGGGAAAGGGGTAGGGCGATGCTGTTTATTTTAACGGGTGCTGTGCAGATAGGTAAAACTCGCTGGCTTCAGGCCTTGGTGCGCGATTTGGCCGCGGTGGGCGTGAGCAGTTATGGCGTTGTAGCTCCGGGCGTGTGGCGAAAGCCACCCTCGGGTGTCGCGGCGGAAACCTCCCCTGAAAAGCTGGGCATCGATAACGTGCTTTTGCCGCAGGGTGAGCGCCTGCATTTTGCGCGCAGGCACGATTTGGCCAAGCAGGAAGGCCGCTTCAACGCTGCCAGCCAAAGTGCGCGCGCCGGGCTGAAGTGGGAAATAGACGATGCAGCCATCGCGGCGGTCAATGCACATTTTGCTGCGCTGGACACTGAGCTGCCCCGTGGTGGGGAAGGGCTGCGCGTGGATCCGCTGGATGCGTGCGCACCCCTTAGTGCTGCAACCCTTTCGCAGCCAGGCCTTTTGGTGGTCGATGAACTGGGACGTCTGGAGATTTTGCGCAACCAGGGTCTTGTGCAGGCCGTGGCGCTTTTGGATAGGGGACCCACGTCGCTTGCACCTCACGCGCTGATTGTTGTGCGCGATTGGCTGTTTGAAGATGCGCACGCGCGTTTTTCAGTTTGTTGGCCCGAAATTCGTCGTATCGCACCCAATGATGACGCGCGCAAAGAAATCTTTGCCCTATTTCAGCACTAAGCATTGCTAGTGCCACCGCATCCAGCGTAGTTATTTGTTCCAAGCGATGTGCGCCCAGGTGACCATGCGGGGCTCATCAAGGCGATAGGCTCCCTGGGCAAGGCCTTTCTTGTCGGCGCGCCCCGCCGTGGGGTTTTCGACGCTGTGGTTTTCAATCCAGGTGCGCAAGGCCTCAAGCTTTTCGGGCAGCGCTTCGCCTAAATCAGCGCGATAATCCAACACCATGGGCGCAAACTTTTCGTAGGCTGCTTCCAAAGAATCAAAGGTGTCGATGCGCTCGCTTTGAATGTAGCGCACTTCGGGCAGAATGTTGTTGCGTACTAAAATGTTGATGGCATACAGATAATCGCAGGTGGTAATAGCTTGTATGCCCAGATCACGCAAAATGTTAGCATCGTGGCGCGGCGAGGTTCCCGTGGTGATGGTAACGCACACGCGCCGCCGTGCAATGCTGTTTAAGCGCAGCAGTGCCGCCTGCAAATCCTTGACCGCGATGCTGCGCGAAGCCACGCACACATCCACCATCCCCTCGCGCACGCCCTGGGCAGCCCAATCATCTTCCCAGCTCATTTTCTTGGGGAAGATGCTGGTCACGCCGGCTTCCGCCATCAGTTCTTGCATGCCGTCAAGCATGCCTTGCGAAAAATCGGCCGCGACAACCTTGTGCCCGTCGGCGGCCAGCGGAATCGCTAACGAACCCGTGCCACAACCCATATCAAACACGGTTTCGCCCGGCTCAATTTGGGCAAAGCGCAAGAAATCTTCCACGTAGGCATTGGGGAAATCCTTTGTGGTGAAGTGGGCAGAGCGCTTATCCCAGTACTGCTCGTCGTCAGATTTGCGCAGCAGCGTTTGGAGTGTTTGCCATTCGGCGTTCCAATCCTTCGACAAAAGCAGGGAAGCGTGCAAGAGATTTTCGCGCGCGGGCACGGGGCTTACTTCTTCGACGGGCATAGTGTCGTTCATGATGGCCTTTCTGTCCTTATTGTTCCGGTTGCCACCCCTGCGGGCTTTTTCCGGGTGCACATTTAGTACTATAGTAACGGAAAAAAGAAGCGCTGTCTGCCAGCGTTTGCCCAGCCTTTGTTTACCTTTAGCCCAAGGAGCGTGCAAGCCTATCATGCAAGTTGAATTGCTCTACCATACCCCCGAACCCCAGCGCGCCATCGCTACGGCAGCGCGCCTGTGCTATGCGCCTGTGGGTGCTTCCGAACTGATGGAAACCATGCCCGACCAGCGCGTGGCCAGCGTGCTTTCCACCATTATGGAAAGTGGGCATTCCTCCACACTTGAGCACGCCAGCTACACCTTTGCCGTCGATGGCGTTTCGCGTGCGCTGACCCATCAGTTGGTACGCCATCGCATTGCCAGCTTCAACCAGCAAAGCCAGCGCTACGTGAAGTTTACCGCCGATGTGGCCTGCGTTACGCCGCCAACGATTGGCAATGACCCCGCGCGCAAAGCGGTTTTCGACGAAGCGCTTGGTGCCAGTGTTGCCGCCTACAAACAGCTGCTCGATTTAGGCGTGCCTGCCGAAGACGCACGCTATCTGTTGCCCAACGCCGCCGAAACTAAAATTGTCATCACGATGAATGTGCGCGAACTGCTGCACTTCTTTGAACTGCGCTGCTGTAAGCGCGCCCAATGGGAAATTCGCGCCATGGCACAGCGCATGTTGGAATTGGCACGCCCCACCGCTCCCTTCATATTTTTGGACGCGGGCGCCCCCTGCATCCGTGGCGGCTGCCCCGAAGGCAAGATGACCTGCGGAAATCCCTACCCGAAAGTGACGCGCAACTAATATGGCAAAGCAGAAAACCGATCTTTCCCGCGCTTTTTCCGAAGACGGTGCCAAAAAAACTCACGTGGGTGGGCAGGCGCTTATCGAAGGCATTATGATGCGCGGCAAATACAACTGGGCCGTGGCTGTGCGCGAGCCTTCTGGCAGCATCTACCTTGAAGAACACGACTTATCTTCGGGCCGCAAGAAGAACGGCTGGATGTATTGGCCCCTTATTCGCGGCTGCCGCGCGCTGGTGGAATCGCTCATTTTGGGCTACAAGGCCCTAGAGATTGCGGCGCTGCATGCTTTTGCCGACGAAGCGGAAGAAGAAGAGCCGCAAGTCGCTAGTCCGCACGACGGTGCGCCCCACGCCGATGCCTCGCAGGTTGATGCGCCGCAAACCGCTGCGCCCAAAGAATCCTTTATGGACAAAGAAGTCGAATTTGGCAAAAAGGAAATGGCGATTTCCATGGTGTTAGGCCTGGTGTTGGGCGTGGGGCTGTTTATCGTGGCACCGGCGTTGATCACCAACCTTATCGTGGGCGAATACGACGGCAATACCGTGCTGTGGAACATTGTCGATGGTCTTTTACGCGTGGTGGTGTTCGTGTTCTACATCTGGCTTATCGGCCGCATGAAAGATATTAAGCGTATGTTTGGCTATCACGGTGCCGAGCACAAAACCATCCACTGTTACGAACACGGTTTGCCGCTGACGCCTGAAAATGCGCGCAGCTTCCCGCGCCTCCACGTGCGCTGCGGCACGGCCTTTCTTATTATGGTGATGGTTATTGCCATATTTATCTACACGATCACGCCGCTCAACGCGCTTATCGCCGCTTGGGGCGTGCCCGACGGTGCCCCGAAGTTGCTGCTGGTTATTTTAGTGCGCATCGCGTTGATGCCCCTTATCGCGGGCATTTCCTATGAAATTACCGTGCGCTGGGCGGGCAGCCACCCCGAAAATCCCCTGGTGAAAATGGTGCTGTGGCCCGGTATGCAGATGCAGTATTTAACCACGAACGAACCCGACGATGGCCAGATAGAGTGCGCCATCGCCGCCATGCAACGCGTGCTTGAACGCGAACAGCACGAAGCGGATGCCGCAGCTTTGGCCGCCGACGCGCCCAAGCCTGCCGCCGACACCACGGCGGCCACCCCCGCGTAGTGACAGATTAGAAACCATTTGCAAACGCTCAGGTGCCGCGTGCTAGAATAGCTCCATCTTTTCGTGCACTTTTGCACATATCCAGCATGGCTTACAAACAAGAAAAACGGCGAGTGAATTGGGGATTCTATGATTTCTGTAAGAAACATAGTCAAGCATTTCGGTAAAGTGGAAGCCTTAAAAGGCGTTTCGCTTGAAGTTACTGAAGGCGAAAAAGTTGTTATTATCGGACCATCCGGTTCGGGAAAAAGCGTGCTTATCCGTTGCATCAACGGCCTTGAAGTGCCTGATTCGGGCGAGGTTATTGTCGACGATATGAATTTGGCCGACAAAAAGGTCAATGCGCGCGCCATCGCCCGCGATGTGGCCATGGTGTTTCAAAGCTACAACCTCTACCCGCACAAAACCGTGTTGGAAAACGTGACGCTTGCGCCGGTCAAAGTGCTTAAAGTTGATAAGCAAGAAGCCGAAGACACCGGGCGTGCCTACCTGGATCGCGTGGGCTTATCCGACAAGCTTGACAAGTATCCCGATCAGCTTTCCGGCGGCCAACAGCAGCGCGTGGCCATTGCGCGGGCGCTGAATATGCATCCTAAAATCATGCTGCTCGATGAACCCACCAGCGCGCTTGACCCCGAAATGGTGCAAGAAGTGCTCGACGTTATCAAATCGCTTGCCGAAACCAATATGACCATCGTTATGGTCACGCATGAAATGGGTCTGGCGCGAGAAGCGGCCGACAAGGTGGTTTTCATGGAAAACGGCCTGGTTATCGACCAGGGAACGCCAAGCTATATCTTCGATGAAGCTCACAACGAGCGTATCCAGAACTTCCTTTCCAAGATTTTGTAGGTGAGGATTATGCTAACGAGACGACAATTCACCCAGCTTTCAGCAATCGCTTTGGGTGCCACAGCGCTGGGCGGTGGCCTTGCCGGTTGCGCCCCCGCCGATGTGCTGCGCGTGGGCACTAAGATAGATGTGCCGGGCTTCGGCTTCCAAAACCCTGCCACGGGCACCATCGAAGGTTTTGAGGTTGATATTGCTCACGGTTTGGCGCAGCGCATTATGGGCAGTCCTGATAAATTGCAGGTCACCGGCGTAAATGTGACCACGCGGGGGGCCATGCTTGACAATAATACCCTCGATGCGGCGCTTGCCACCTTCACCATCACCGAAACGCGCAAGAAAAGCTACAACTTTTCGCAGCCTTATTACACCGACCACATCGGCGTGCTGGTAAAGAAAAAATCGGGTATCGATACACTGGAAGATCTTAACGGCAAAATGATTGGCGTGGCTCTTTCGGCTACGACGCGGGACAAGCTGACCAAGGCGGGCGACGAAATAGGCATCAAGATGAACTTTTCGGAATACGCCACGTATCCGGAAATCAAGATTGCACTGGTCACTGGCCGCGTTGATGCGTTTTCGGTCGATCGTTCCATCCTTAAGGGCTATCTGGATGATTCCACCAAGCTGCTCGATACCGAATTTGCTCCGCAGGAATACGGCGTTGCTTCCAAGAAGACGAATATCGAACTTGCGGCGCAGATTGATGCGGCGCTTGCCAATATGATGGAAGACGGCAGCCTTGCCGCCCTCAAAGAGAAATGGGGCTTGGCCAATGTTTGAGATATTTGCTCCGTTTAAGTGGGAAGCGCTGTTTGCGCGCTGGCCCGATATACTATGGGCCTTTGGTGTCACGGTTGCTATTTCGGTGTTGGCGCTGATCATAGCCCTTATTTTGGGCGTCATTTTCGGCGTGCTTTCCGTGTCGCGCTCAGCCGTTTTGCGCGGCATCACCCGCGTGTATGTTGAAGTGGTGCAAAATATTCCCCTGCTGCTGCAAGTGTTTGTGTTCTACGCGATTTTTCCGCTACTGGGCATTAACATCACCGCATTTTTCATCGGCGTGTTTGCTATCGGCATCTATCATGGCGGGTATATTTCCGAAGTGGTGCGCAGCGGCATTGGCTCCATTCACCACGGGCAATTTGAAGCGGCGAAAAGCCAGGGTTTTAGCTACTGGCAATCGATGTTCAGCATTATTTTGCCCCAGGCCGTACGCATTATTATGCCGCCTTTGGCCGTGCAGGCCGCTAACCTTATTAAGAACACTTCGGTGTTGGCACTGATTGCCGGCGGCGAACTCATGTATTTCTCCAATTCGTTTGCGGGTTCTACCAGCTATTATGGCCCGGTGTATGTGGTGGCCATCGTGCTGTACTTCATCATCTGCTTCCCGCTTTCGCGCCTGGCGCTTTACCTGGAAACGCGCACGCGTTCCAACAAGCATATCGCCACGGGCGACCTTTCTGAAAACCTGCGGGTCGATGTGACGGAAACCACCCCGGGCACCCACGACATCACGGGGCGTGCCGCCGCCGATTCGCTGGCTGCGGGCATCCAGACCATGCAAGATACCGTCAACATCGCACCGGCGCCGGCTGCTCCTTCGCCCCGCCATCCGCTGCATACGCTAGTTGACCCCGAAAACCCTGCTGCGCTTGGTGCCGAATATCCCATAACCGGCATTCGAGCGGCAACGATTGCCGATGAAATCGGCAAGGAAAACCAGCAGGTCATCGAGGAAGAACGCGCAGAGCAACGTCGTCGCACCAAGGCGGGTCGCACGGGTGCGAAACACCTTGGGCGTGCGCCCGCGCGCGTCGAGGAAGCCCCCGGTATAAGCATCCTGGAAGATGAATGCCTGCCAACAGAAACCGAAGCGGCCGATGCGGCCAAGGTGGCGGCTGCCACACCACCCACCAACGATAACGGGAAGGGGGCGAAGTAGTCATGGCTGAACTCTTCACCTGGATAAACTTCCGCTTTCTTCTGCAAGGCTTGGGGATGACCCTGTTCATTTCCGCCATTTCTATCGTGTGCTCCATCGTGCTAGGCACCATCATTTCGATCATGCGTACCAGCGACAAAAAGGTGCTGCGCGGTGTGGCAACGGTGTACATTGAAATATTTAAGAACACCCCCTTGCTGCTGTGGATCATGTTCACGTTTTTTGTGGCGCAGTTGCCTCCCATCGGTGCGGCCGTGTTGGCGTTTACACTGTTTACCAGCGCAAGCGTTGCCGAAATTGTACGCGGAGGCCTGGCAAGTGTGGCGCACGGCCAATACGAAGCGGCCAAAAGCCAGGGTATGTCCGTTGTGCAAACCTACCTGCTTATCATTTTGCCGCAGGCCTTGCGCAACATGATTCCCGCGCTGCTTTCGCAGTTTGTCACCACCATCAAAGACACGAGTTTTTTGTGGGGTGCCATGGCCTTGCAAGAACTGATGGGTCGCGGCATGATTTTGATGAACAGCTACAACTCGACGGAGCAGATTTTCGCCATCTTCGGCATCATGGCGCTGATGTACTTCATAGTCTGCTTCGCACTTTCCCAAATCGTGCGCGCCTACCAACGCAAGTTAAAGCGTGCTCGCAGCAACTAGTCGCACACCCGCTAAGAAGAAAACGGCTTGCATACCACCGGGTTATACGCCAGGGGTATGCAAGCTTTGTTTTTACCAAAACCTTCCAAATATCCCTGTGGGGCGGCACCAAAAGCGCAAAATGTGCGATTCGAGTAAAGATTGCGCGACAAGTGCGCCGTTTTCGTATATGCTTTGTAGCTGTTTATCCCCTCGCACGTTAAATCAATAGGAAAGGGGCATCGTGTGAAACTGATTGTGACGGAAAAAAATATCGCTGCAGAAAAAATCGCCGACCTGTTGGGTAAAACGAAGCCGAAAACGGACAAGGTCTATTCGACGCCGGTGTATCGTTTTGAACGCGACGGCGAAGAGTGGGTGACGATCGGCTTGCGCGGTCACATCCTGGAGCCCGATTTCGCGCCCGCAGTGGTTTACGACAAAAAGCACGGCTGGCAGGGCGTGACGCTGGAAGGTGAAGTGCTTGAAGCTTTCATCCCCGACACGCTAAACAAGCCACCCTTCAAGAAGAAAAAGCCGTTCACGGTTGATGGCGTGGAGCTGGGTGCTTGGAAAATGGAGGCGCTGCCCTATTTGGTGTATGCGCCCATCGAAAAACTTCCCAAGGAAAAAGAGCTTATTCGCAGCCTGAAAAATTTGGCGAAAAAGGCTGATTCTATTGTGATCGCAACAGACTTCGACCGCGAAGGCGAACTGATTGGCTCCGATGCGCTTTCGTGCATCAAGCAAGTCAACACGACGGCACCCATTACGCGCGCCCGCTATTCGGCCATCACGCAAGAAGAAATTACGCACGCATTCACTCACCTGGTAGAACTCGACGTCGATTTGGCTTCGGCCGGGGCATCGCGCCAGGACATAGACCTTATTTGGGGCGCTGTGCTCACGCGCTATTTAACGCTGGTGAAATTTGCGGGCTACGGCAATGTGCGCTCGGCCGGCCGCGTGCAAACGCCCACGCTTGCGCTTATCGTGGCGCGCGAACGCGAGCGCCTGGCTTTCATTCCGGAAGATTATTGGGTTATCAAAGGTGCTTTCACCGACGAATCCGGTGAAGTGACCGCTTTTGAAGCCCCCCACGCCACAGCGCGTTTCAAATTGGAAGCTCTGGCTACAGCGGCCATGGCTAACGTGGAACCCGAAAAAGTTGCAACGGTGGCGTCTATCGAAAAGAAGAAGCGCAAGGTGGCACCGCCCGTGCCCTTCAACACCACATCCCTGATGGCTGCTGCGGCATCCGAGGGCATTTCGCCCGGCCGCACGATGCGCTTGGCCGAAAGCCTGTATATGGATGGCTACATCAGTTACCCTCGCGTGGATAACACGGTGTATCCCGCCTCGCTCGATTTGGAGGATACCGTAAAAAAGGTTGCGGGAAATCCGGCCTATGCGCCCTTTTGCCAGGCGCTGCTTAAAAGTGGACCTTTGGTGGCCACGCGCGGCAAGAAGGAAACGACGGACCATCCGCCCATCTATCCCACAAGTGCAGCCACCCCCGATGATCTGCCCGCTGCTGAATACAAGTTATACAACCTGGTAGCGCGCCGTTTTTTGGCAACTCTTTCCACCGAAGCCATCATCGAAGGCACGAAGGTGAGCTTGGCGGTAGGGCCTGAAACCTTTGTTGCCAAAGGCGACATCTTGCAAGAGCCGGGCTTCCGCGGCATTTATCCTTATGGCTTAAAGCGCGACGAACTGCTGCCCGCGTTGAGCGAGGGCGACCAGGTGCGCTTCGATGGCGCGACGCTGACCCAGAAGCAGACCGAACCCACCGCCCGCTATTCCCAGGGCAAACTGATTCAGGAAATGGAAAAGCTGGGCCTGGGTACAAAATCCACGCGCCATGCCATCATCGAGCGTTTGTATGCGGTGAAGTACGTGCAAAACGACCCGATTGAACCTTCGGCGTTGGGCATGGCGGTATGCGATGCGCTCGATAAGTTTGCGCCGCACGTGACCAGCCCGAATATGACCGCCGAACTTGAAAGCGAAATGGACAACATTTCCACAGGTGCCACATCGAAAACGGCCGTGGTCGATCACAGCCGCAAGCTTTTGGCCAGCCAGCTTGAAAGCCTCATTCCGCATTCCGAAGAGGTATCTGCCGCCTTAGCCGATGCGGTGGCGGCCGATGCCTATGTGGGGCCCTGCCCAAAATGCGGCAAAGATTTGCAGCTGCGCGCTTCCCAAAAAACGCGCTCCATGTTTATCGGCTGTGCCGGATGGCCCGATTGCGATGTGACCTATCCGCTGCCCAAGGGCAAGGTTGAAGCGCTGAGCGAACCGTGTCCCACCTGCGGCATGCCCCAGATTAAAGTGACGGCCTTCCGCGCTAAACCGCGTACGCTGTGCATCGACCCGCATTGCGCCACCAATTACGAACCCAACGTTGAAGTGGGACTATGCCCTGTGTGTAAGGAAAAAGGGATTGAAGCTAAGCTGATTGCGCAGAAAAATCCGCGTACGCTCAAGCGCTTCATTCGCTGCGAAAATTACGACGATTGTGGCGTGGGCTATCCGCTGCCACAATACGGGCAGCTGACCGCTACCGAAGACGTGTGCGAATCCTGCGGCGCACCTATGGTGATCGTCACCACCGCGCGTGGCCCTTGGAAGCTGTGCCCCAATTTTGATTGCCCCGCCAAGGCCGAAGCCCAGGCGAAAAAGGAAGAGAAGCTCAAAGGCCGCACCGCGGGTAAATCCGCCGCGAAGCCTGCAGCTAAGGCCGCAGCAAAAACGCCGGCCAAAAAGAAGGCAGCGGCGCGCAAACCCGCAGCAAAAAAGACGGCTGCAAAGAAGTCCGCTGTAAAAACAGCTGCCACGAAAACAACCACCGCAAAAACACCCGTTCAGGGTAAGGAAGGAAACCAAGATGCCTAAAGTAACGATAGTCGGAGCAGGAAACGTCGGGGCCACCGCCGCGCATATCATAGCTGCCAAGAATTTGGCCGACGTGGTGTTGATCGATGTGGCCGAAGGCTTGCCCCAGGGCAAAGCGCTCGACATGATGCACATGCGTTCGGTCGAAGGCTTCACCGTGTCTGTCACGGGCAGCAACGATTACGCGGCCAGTGCAGATTCCGACATCGTGGTTATCACGGCGGGCATCGCGCGCAAACCCGGCATGACGCGCGAAGATTTGCTGGGTGTCAATGCGGGCATTATGGCATCGGTAATCGATGCGGCCACGGCAGCTTCGCCCAAGGCCATCTTCATTTGCGTGACCAATCCCCTTGATGTGATGACCTATCTTGCCTACCAAAAATCGGGGCTGCCCACCAAGCGTTTGATCGGTATGGGCGGCGTGCTTGATTCGGCGCGCCTTTCATTTGCCGTATGCGAAAAACTGGGCTGCGATCCGGCCGATGTGTGCGCCTGGGCACTGGGTGCGCACGGCGAAGGCATGGTGTGCTGGCCGCGCTACACCACGGTGGCGGGCACGCCCATCACCGAACTGCTCACCCCTGAAGAAGTGGCTGAAGTGGTGCAACGCACCGTTAAGGGCGGTGCCGAAGTGGTGGCGCATCTTAAAACGGGTTCGGCCTATTACGCACCGGGCGCTTCCATCGCCGAAATGTGCGAGGCCATTTTGACCGATTCGCACAAGGTGTTAAGTGTCTGTTCGTTCATTGATGGCGCCTATGGCATCAATGACATCTACATGAACATTCCCACGCGCCTAGGGCGCAGCGGCGTGGAGGAAATTGTGGAATTTGACCTGACCCCCGAAGAGCTGAGCGCCTTGCAAGCATCTGCTGCAAGCGTGGCCAAAGGGCTTGAAAACTTGCCGCAGGCCTAAGCTGATCTATGACAAAGCTCATCACATCACAAGAAGTTGCCCGTGCGGTGTATGAGGCGATTCCGTCTTTGGCCTGCGATTTGCCGGCTGATATTTTGGCGGGATTGACCGGGGCGCGCGCGCTTGAAACAGGCGATCGCGCCCGCGAAGTGTTGCGCCAGCTGGTTGAAAACGCAGGCATTGCCGCCTGCGATCGCGTGCCGCTGTGTCAAGATACGGGCACGGTGTGGGTGTGCTTGGATATTGGCCCTGACGTGAGCGTAAGTGGCGCGGTATTTTCTGGTGTCGATGCGGCAGTGGCGGCGGCCTATAAAGAGGCCCACCTGCGCCATTCGCTTGTGCGTGATGCGTTTTTCGACCGCACGAACACGGGCAACAACACGCCGGCCTTTTGTGAAGTACATCCCGTGGATACCCCGGGTACCGCACGTTTGCACCTTATGCTTAAGGGGGGTGGGTCCGACAACGCAAGCCGCGTGGTCATGCTTACTCCCGGTGCCGGTGCCTCGGCCATCTTCGATGAAGTGATTGCCTGCGTGCGCCAAAAAGCGGCCAACGCCTGCCCGCCTTTGGTGGTGGGCATCGGCATCGGTGCCACGTTTGATAAGGTGGCTGGCCTGGCAAAGCGCGCTCTGCTGCGCCCGCTTGATGCCCCGGCTGCAAACGAGCGCACCACGCAGCTAGAAGAACAGCTGCTTGCGGCCATAAACGCCACCGGCATAGGGCCGGGTGCTTTGGGGGGCACTACGACTGCGCTGGGCGTGAAGGTGAACACGGCACCCTGCCATATAGCAGCGCTGCCGCTCGCTATCAATATGGGCTGTTCAGCCATGAGGAGGATAAGCCTTGACCTTAACTAAATCTCTCAGGCTTCCCCTTGATCGCGCACAACTTTCCACGCTGTGCGCAGGTGATGCCTGCCTGCTTTCCGGCCCCCTGTTTACGCTGCGCGATGCGGGGCATCTGCGTTTACTCGATGAACTGGCAAGCAGCGATGCGCTTCCTTATGGCTTGCGGGCACACTCTTTTCTATGCCGGGCCCACACCCGCCGCCGCCGCACGCCCCTTCGGCGCCATCGGTCCCACCACCGCTTCGCGCATGGATTTCGCCACACCCGCCCTGCACGCTGCGGGCATCGTTGCCACGATAGGTAAGGGGCAGCGCGGGTCCGCGGTGATAGAGGCGTGCAAAAGCTGTGGATGCGTCTATTTTGTGGCCGTGGGCGGTGCCGCTGCGTTTCTTGCGAAGTGCATAGAAAGTTCGCAAACCTTAGCGTATGATGAGCTAGGTACAGAAGCTCTGCGCCGCATCGAAGTGATCGATTTCCCTGTTTTTGTGGGCGTTGATACGCGGGGAAATGACCTCTATTCGCTCTAGGACGGCCAAGGAAAAGGACGCATATCTATCGTGGATTGCACTCATCAATCCGGCACAGGGCCGGGTATATTCATAACGTTTGAAGGCGGCGAAGGTGCCGGCAAAACCACGCATATTAACTTTCTTGCAAGTGTGTTGCGCGAACAGGGCCACGAAGTGCTCTGCCTGCGCGAACCGGGTGGTACCGCCGTCGGCGAAAGTCTGCGCCAGGTTGTGCTCGACGTAAACAACGACAGCTTGTGCGATACCGCAGAACTGTTCATCTATGAAGCGGCACGTGCCCAGATTGTCAGCGAAGTTATTTCGCCCGCATTGGCGCGCGGTGCCGTTATTTTGTGCGATCGTTTCTATGATTCGACGCTGGCCTATCAGGTGTATGGACGCGGTTTGCCCGAATCCTTTGTGCGTCAAGCTAATTGCATGGCCTGCCAAGGTGTGCATCCCTGTCGCACCATCTTGTTGACCACGGGCGCCTGTGCCGAAACTGGCCTAAAACGCGCCACCCACCACGGCGATGCCGATCGTATGGAAGCTGCTGGCGCTGATTTTCACACACGGGTCAATGAGGGCTTCTTGAAAATGGCCGCCGATTCCTCGGAGCGCATTCGCGTTGTTGTGTCAGCCGATAAAAAATCACAGACCGCACGCGCGATTTTTACCGAACTTGCCGATGTGTTTGATTGGGATATAAACGGGGCGCTTTTTGCTTTGGAAACCTTTGAAATTCTTGATGCAAAAAAGCCCGAAAGCTCAAAGGCCCACATCGCAGCGGAAGCATAGGTGACCTGTGGCCGATGTGTTTGAAAGTATTTTTGGGCAGCCTCAGGTGCGGCAGTTTTTACGCGCTGCTGTTGCGGGCGATAAGGTGTCGCACGCCTATTTATTTACCGGTCCCTGCGGATCGAACAAGACGGCCGCAGCCTATGCGTTTGCCCAGACCATCGTGTGTCGCCAGCACGGATGTGGCAGCTGTGACGACTGTTTGCGCACCGCACGCCGCAAACATCCCGATGTGCACTATTTTGCGCCAGCAGGAGCAAGCGGTTACCTGGTGGAACAAATTCGCGAAATCGTGTCGGAAACGGCTTTGACTCCCATTCGTGCCCATAAAAAAGTGTACCTGATTGATCGCGTTGACCTGCTGGGTGTGCAGGCGGCTAACGCATTTCTGAAAACGCTCGAAGAACCGCCGGCAGATGTGGTGTTAATTTTGCTGGGACGCACGCGCGAAAGCGTGTTGCCCACCATTGTGTCGCGCTGCCAAGTTGTGCCGTTTCGTCACATTCCCGCAAGTGAGGCCGCAGGCATTTTGGCGCAAAACACCGGCGCGACAGTGCCGCAGGCAAAAATTGCCATCCAGGCGTGCAATGGTTCGATTACGCGCGCAATAGATTTCGCAAAATCAACGGAGCGCAAGGTGTTTCGCAGTCGCATCCTAGAAATTATGGCCGCGCTTTCGGTGGCCGATGATGGCGATGTGCTCGCTTATGCCAACGAGTTTTTATTGGGGGCAAAAGCGCCGCTTGATGTGGTGCGCGCCGCCCAGGAAGAGGAACTGGCTGCATCGGCGGATTTCCTTGCAAAATCGGCCCTGCGGCAAATTGAGGCGCGCAACAAGCGCGCATTGACCGCCCACAGCGTCGAATCGCTCAACCAGCTGGGTGCTATCATCCGGTCGTGGTTGCGCGATGTGATGATGGTGTGCGCCGGTGCCCCCGAGCTTATTATCAATGTTGATGTTATTTCCTCGATAAACGATGCCGCTGCCGCTACCGATGCTCCCCGCACGGCGCGCGCTTTGGCAGCTGTCGAGTGTGCCCATACCGCCATCACGTATAATGTGTCTCCTGAGACCTGCATAGACGTGATGCTATTTGAGATAAGAGAGGCTTTATATGGTACAGATAGCGCCGATAGGGTTGCAGTATAATCCGCGAACCCTCTGGTTCGACCCGAATGGCTTAGAAATCTGCAAGGGCGATGCCGTTGTGGTGAAAACGGAACGTGGTACCGAATACGGCCATGCGACCGATGACCTCATGGAAGTCAATGAGGCAGCCATCAAAAAACTGAAATCAGCCTTGAAGCCGGTGGTACGCCTGGCCACCGAAGAAGACGCTGCCCAAGCTGCTTTGCTGGATGAAAAAGCGCGCGCGGCGTTGCCGGTGTTTCGCGAACTGGTTGCGCAATCGGGCAGTGATATGCATCCGGTTATGGTGGAATACCTGTTTGATGGCGACAAAGCTATCTTTTACTTTTCGGCTGAAGAGCGCGTTGATTTTCGTGAACTGGTGCGCAAATTGGCGGCACAGTTTCACGTGCGCGTCGATATGCGTCAGATTGGTGTGCGCGATGAAGCGCGCATCGTGGGCGGGCTGGGTCACTGCGGCCAAGAGCTGTGCTGCAAGCGTTTGGGTGGCGAATTTTGCCCC
>JAVWGW010000012.1:0-17991 GCA_036640375.1 Raoultibacter sp.
CACACATCATCGAAGCGCGCCTTGATAGTTTGCTCGACAACTTCTGAAAGCGCATGGGCGGCAAGCACGGTCATGGCCGGCGCCACCAAAACGTGCAAATCAACGTAGACCTCCCCTTCCGTACCGCGTGTGCGAATCTTGTGAGAACTTTTTACTTGCGCAATCTCCTGCACACAAGCGCGAATATCTTCTTCGGGAATACGCGCGCGGTCAGAAAGCGTGGCAAAGCCGTGGCGAAACACATCGTAGGCCGTGTATAAAATGGCCACCGTAACCAAAAGCGCCATGATGGGGTCGGCGATGGGAATGCCGCAGGCCACTAAAATCAACCCGATGATAACGCCTACCGAAACCATCGCGTCGGACAGCGTATGGCTTGCATCTGCTATCAAAACCGGGCTTTTGAGCAGCTTGCCCTGTTTGTGTTCATAGCGGGTCACCCCCAGGTTCACGCACAGCGTGCCGATCATCACCACAAAAGAGATGGGCGTAACAGCGGCACCGTAGGATTGCATGATCAGCGCATTGACCGCATTGCTGCCCACGTTGAAAGCGGCAACAAGCAGCAAAATGCCAATAACCAGGCTTGCGTAGGTTTCAAACTTCGCGTGGCCGTAAGGATGGCTCTCATCGGCCGGGCGAGCCGCCAGGGTAATACCTATAAGGCCAACCACGTTGCCGGCCGAATCAAACACGCTATGGATGCCATCGGCCTGCATGGCAGCCGACCCGCTTATGGTGCCATAGATATATTTGGCTGCGGCCACGGCCAGGTTAAGAAAAAGGATGACCCACAGCACCTTTTTGATTTGGCGCATACGGGGCGAAATTGCCGCCTTGGAAAAGACCGCTGTCATACCTTGCCTTCTTCCCTTGGATGTAAAAAAAGAGCCGGTGGGCTCTTTTTGAATTCTATTGGTGTCGGAGGCGGGATTTGAACCCGCATACCCGTTAGGGCACTAGCACCTCAAGCTAGCGTGTCTGCCGTTCCACCACTCCGACACAGGTGCGCTAAGCGCAACGCAAGCTATTCTACCAAAAACTTGCGTGTTTCGCGCGAGAATTTTCAACTAACGCGTAATTGTTCCCTGCGGGTACACAATCATCAACAACAGCAGGTCGATAATGAAGATAACCGCAAAAATAATGGTGATGCGGTCGAGGTTCTTCTCGATGATGCTGGTACCGGTTTGCGAGGAATACATAGAACTTGCGATGGCATCAGAAATGCCGGTGCCTTTACCCGAATGGAGCAAGATGAAGATGATAAGACCGAGGCCTGAAATAACAAGAAAAGCAATTAAGACGATAAGTAAAGGGTTCAAAGTACGTTCTTCTCCTCAGATCACTACCAGTATTCGGCCAAACAAAGGTTTGCCGCAAGTTGATGATTATACCTATAAAGGCACCCACTTGGCAAGGGGACACCTTCTTCCATAAAAAATGCTGCCTAAGCGGTGGCGGACGGGTTTAATGGCCACGTTTTCTGCTTGTAGCATCCTTGTTGGCATACATTCTGTCGTCGGCGGCCTTAAATATCTTATCCACCGTCGTAAGTGTGTCGCTATCCCAGAAGGCGCACCCAAACGCCGAACTTATGGCTACTTCTTCACCGTCTTGCTTCCCCGCAAATCCTTGTAGAAGCGTCTTCCAGATTTCCATCACTTCCTCTTGTGTTGTGTCATGGAAGATAAGGGCAAATTCATCGCCGCCAATACGGAAGAGTGGATGGGGATCAAACGCAGCGCGTAGTTTGGCGGAAAACATCTGTAAGTAGGCATCACCCGCCTGGTGGCCTTGAGCATCGTTAATCTTCTTCAAGTTGTTAAGATCAAATACCCCGATACCAAAACCGTGCGAGAGGTTTTCCTGCGTTGACCAGCGCGCCACTTCCCGTTCATAGCTGGTGCGGTTGCCCACGCCCGTCAACTGATCAGCTTCAGCCAAAGCCTTCATCTTGCGGTCGTAGCTGCGCACCAGGTGTGCGGTAATGGCTACAACAATGGCGGCAACCAGCAGCGAAAGCACAAAAGCGATACCCAGTTGAGAAATCATTTGCACTCTGAAATCGTTCGTATTCTTTTCAACCACCAAATACCAATTTAAGTTGGGGACATATTTGGTGATGATATAGCCATCTGTGTTGTTACTGTGATACCAGCGCTGGTTTGTTTGTTCTGTACTGACCGTGATGGCTTGCGCCATATCCGTAAAGGAATCGTCGGTGAAAAGATTGACTTGCTGAAATTCGGTCAGCGTCGAAGAAAGCTGGATATTGCCCTGCTGATCGATCAGGTAGGCATGAACGTCGAATTGATTTTCATTTTCCATCAAAAACGCCTGAATGGCGGGGGTATTCAACCCAACACCCACGACGCCGAGCATCTTGCCTTCTTCATCGTAGAGCTTACAATTGACGAAAATGGTGACGGAATCGTTGCTGGCTTCATCGTTATCAACGTTGAGCGCGCATTCCGCTGGATCTGCCAGAAAATCAAAATACCAGGTGTTTTCAGGATTGTCCGGTGTGAGCGTGCGGTCGATGCCGTTTTTATAATGGTAGTAGGTGTTTGTTTTGGCTGAAACTAAAAAAACGGAATCAAAGTTATATTTTTGCTGGTAGGAAGCAAGATAACCCTTGAGGGTTTCCACGCTTTCATCGGATAAGCCACCCGCTGCTTCCGTGCGCATGAAATCTTGCAAGAAGGTGTCGTGTGCCATGGCGATGGAAACGTTGATGGGCTGATCCATCAGGGCGTTTATGTTGCCGTAGATATTTTCGGAAGTCAGTTCGGATACGGCTTCGACATCTTTTTGAAACAGGGATTGGAAGGAAAAATAGGAAACGATGCCCGACAGAGCAAAGCCCGCCACGATAACCAAGGAAATGATAACCCCGATTGAAGAAAATCCCTTTTTCACCCCGCAGCGCCCCTTGCTTTCGGAAACCTTTGCCTAAGTATAACGTAGTTTTAGACCCCTTTGACCAGAAGGGATTCGGCATCCATTTCGGCAGGAATTTCAAGGCCGATGATGGCAAGAAGCGTGGGGGCAATATTGCTTAGGGCAGCGGTGGGCACCGCGCGCAGGCCAAGGGATGTGTCGGGGGCACTATCGACCAACAGCAGCGGCACGGGGGCTGTTGTGTGCGCGGTAAAAGGCGTGTTATCAGGCGCGGCCATTTTGTCGGCATTGCCGTGATCGGCCGTGATAAGCGCCACGCCGCCAGCGCGCGCAAGTGCGGCGAGCACGTGGCCAAGAGCCGCATCAAGCGCTTCCACCGCACGGATGGCTGCCGCAACCGATCCGGTGTGCCCCACCATGTCACAGTTGGCAAAGTTGACGATGTAGACATCGGATTGCCCGGCATCGATGGCCGCCGCCAAGGTGCGTGCCACTTCCGGCGCACTCATTTCTGGCTGCAGATCATAGGTGGCCACCTGCGCAGAAGGGATTAACACGCGCTGCTCGCCTTCTTTGGGCTGTTCCACACCACCATTAAAGAAGAAGGTGACGTGCGCATATTTTTCGGTTTCGGCAATGTGATACTGTGCAAGCCCTGCTGTGGCCAGCACATCGGCCAGCACGTTTTGGGGGAATTGCTTGGGAAAGGCAACGGCGACATCAAGGGCGGCATCATATTGGGTCAAGCACACAAAATGTGTGCGAGGGCAGCGCGCACGGGTGAACCCGGTGAAATCATCGTCGATGATGGCGTGCGTTAATTCGCGGGCACGGTCGGGGCGAAAGTTGAAAAACACCACCGCATCGCCATCGCACATGCCGCGCCCATCCAAGGAAGCCGGCACAACAAATTCATCGGTGACACCCTGGGCATAGGAATCACTGACAAAGCGCAGGGGCGTTGTGCGCACCTGCGGCGTGCCGCACACGATGGCGTCGTAGGCTTGCGCCACGCGATCCCAGCGATTATCGCGATCCATGGCAAAATAGCGGCCTTCGATGCTGGCCAGCGAAACAGTGGACGGAGTATCTTCAAACCTTGTTAAAAACGCCTGCAAATCTTTGAGGTAATCCAGGGCACTTTGGGGTGGCACATCGCGCCCATCCAAAAAGCAATGGATGCGAATATCGCCCACGCCGCTGGACACCGCATGGCGCACAAGCGCAAAGAGGTGCTGGTTGCTAGAGTGCACTCCCCCATCAGAAAGCAGGCCCATCACATGCAGGGCCGCGCCGGGCTTTTTGGCCACTTCGATAGCTTCATTTAAGGCCTTGTTGTGTTCGAGCGAACCATCGGCGCAGGCGCGATTGATGCGCGTTAATTCCTGATACACCGTGCGCCCCGCGCCGATGTTAAGGTGCCCCACTTCAGAATTGCCCATCTGACCTGCGGGCAAACCAACCGCTTCCTGCGATGCACTCAGTTCGATGGCAGGGCAGGTGGCAAAAAGCTTGTCAAGGCAGGGGGTATGCGCCTGCGAAATGGCGTTGGCAGGTCCGGGTTCTGCCAGGCCGAAACCGTCCATAATAACAAGGCACACGGGCGTGCGCAGCGCAGGATTTTTGCGGGGCGCTTCGTGGGGCGCGGGGGTAGCTGCGGGGGTTGTGCTCATTACAGGCACGCCTCTATCAGTTGCTTGAAGCTTGTTGCATCAAGCGCCGCGCCACCAATAAGGCCACCATCGATGTTTTCTTGCGCCATCAGGCCTTCCACATTTTCGGGCTTCATGGAACCGCCATAGAGCACGCGGATGGCCTGTGCCACAGCATCCCCATACATTTCGGCGATGGTCTGGCGCAGGGCGGCACATACCGCTTCGGCCTGCTGCGGCGTGGCGGTGCGACCGGTGCCGATGGCCCAAACGGGTTCGTAGGCCACAACGCTGGCTGCCACTTCTTCGCCGTCAAGGCCGGCAACGGCAGCGCGCAGCTGAGCGCACACAAATTCGTCTGTGGTGCCCGCATCGCGCACGGCCAGCGATTCACCCACACAGATAATAGGTGTTAGACCCCCGGCAATAAGCGCCTTTGCCTTGCGGTTGACCGCTTCATCGGTTTCGGCAAACAGGGCGCGGCGCTCGGAATGGCCGATGATGCAATGCGTGCAGCCGATATCTTTGAGCATGTCCACCGAAACCTCGCCGGTAAACGCACCGGATGCTTCCCAGTAAACGTTTTGCGCCCCCACAAAAACATGCGTTTTGTCGAAATCGAGCACCGTCTTTGCCGGCTTTAGATCGACAAAAGGTGGGCATATCACCACATCAACCGCATCCCAGCGATCGTCGTATTGATTTGAAATATCTTGGGTAAGCACCACGGCTTCGGCAATGGTGTTGTTCATTTTCCAGTTGCCGGCCATCATAGGTTTGCGTGCCATTTCATTCCTTTCGTCGCTGCTTATCACTCCATTGCACGGTATTGCCCGCAGCTTTGCGTTCGGGCGTTTGAAACGAAGGCAAGCCCGGGTTTAAGCGGGTATGCTAGCGCAAGGCTTCCACGCCGGGCAAGGCTTCGCCCTGCACCAGTTCCATCGAAGCGCCGCCGCCGGTTGAAATAAAGGTCATCTTTTCGGCAAGCTTGAATTTGTTGACTGCGGCCACGCTATCGCCACCGCCAATAATGGTATCTGCCTGCGCGTTTTGCGCCACCGCCACGGCCACAGCCTTTGTGCCCGCCGCAAAAGCTTCCATTTCAAACACACCCATAGGACCGTTCCAAAAGACAGTTTTTGCCTGCGCCACCGCCTGGGCATACAGGGCGGATGTTTCAGGCCCTATGTCAAGACCCATCCTGTCATCAGGTATTTTATCGGCCGCCACCACGCTTGTCTGCGCATCTTCGGCAAAGCGATCGGCAACGACCACATCGGTGGGAAGCAAAATGGTGGTGCCAGATTTGGCCGCCTTGGCAAGCATGGCCTGCGCGCGATCAACCCAGGCTTCTTCTTTGAGCGAAGTGCCCACCTGCTTGCCTTGGGCGAGCAAAAAAGTGAAGCACATGCCGCCGCCGATAATGAGCGTATCCACTTTGCCGATAAGCGCATCGATAACCGCCACTTTATCAGACACCTTCGAGCCGCCCAAAATGGCGACGAAGGGACGCTTTGGGTTTTCCAACATGGTGCTAAGCGTGGCCACCTCGCGCGAAAGCAGCTTGCCCGCATAGGCGGGCAAAAGTGCTGCCACGCCTGCTGTGGAAGCGTGGGCGCGGTGTGCCGTGCCAAAAGCATCGTTGACATACACTTCGCCCAAGGCCGCCAATTCTTGGCAAAAGGAGGGATCGTTTTTCTTTTCGCGCGCATCAAAGCGCAGGTTTTCAAGCAACAGCACCTGCCCCTTTTCCAAAGCGGCAGCCTTGGCCTGGGCATCGGCACCCACCGTATCGGTGGCAAATACGACCGGCGCACCCAAAAGCTCGCTTAAACAACGCGCTGCCGGAGCCAGTGAGAAATCGGCTTCAAAGCCCGTACCAGCAGGCCGCCCCAAATGGCTCATCAAAATAACGCGTGCGCCCTGGCCAATCAGGTAAGTAAGCGTCGGCAAGGCCGCGCGAATGCGCGTATCATCGGCAACACAGCCAGCTTTAAGCGGCACATTAAAATCAACCCGGCACAAAACGCGCTTACCCGCAAGGTCTGCCTGCTCCAAAGTTTTAACCCCAGCCATAAGCACTCCTAAAAACAGTCCAAATCAGCTCTTGCTCTTGTTCAATCCTTAAAACACCAGGAGCCCTGAGGGCGCATGCGTCCCCCAGGGCTCCGTCAGGTTACAGCAAAATCTTGGCTAAATCCTTCACACGGTTAGAATAGCCACATTCGTTGTCATACCAGGAAATGCACTTGACGAAGTTGCCCTGGCCACCCATAACCATGGTAAGGCCACTGTCGAAGATGGAAGAATGCGTGTTGCCCACAACATCGATGGAAACAATCGGATCTTCCGTGTATTCCAAGATGCCCTTCATCGGGCCTTGCGCGGCGGCTTTCATGGCGGCGTTGATCGATTCGATCGTGGCCTCTTTTTCCAGTTCAACCGTTAAATCAACCATGGAACCATCCGGGGTGGGAACGCGGGTGGCAAAGCCATCAAGGCGGCCCTTAAGCTGCGGCAATACCAGCGCGACCGCGCGGGCGGCACCCGTGGTGGTGGGGATCATGGAAACGGCGGCAGCACGTGCACGGCGCAGATCCTTGTGGGGCAAATCGAGAATTTTTTGATCGTTGGTGTAAGAATGGATCGTGTTCATGTAGCCGCGTTTGATGCCAAAGGTATCAAGCAGCACCTTGGCAAAGGGCGCCAGGCAGTTTGTGGTACACGAAGCGTTTGAGATGATGTTGTGCTTGGCGGGGTCATATTGATCGTCGTTGACGCCCATAACAATGGTGATGTCTTCATTTTTTGCCGGTGCGGAAATGATAACTTTTTTAGCACCCGCTTCCAGATGAGCCTTGGCAAGGTTGCCGTCGGTGAAAAAGCCGGTGGATTCCACCACAACATCGACGCCCAGTTCGCCCCAGGGCAGCTTGGCGGGTTCGCGTTCGGAAAGCACCTTGACCGCGTGGCCATCGGCGTTGAAGCCATCGGCAGTTACGGTGACGCTATCGAAGGCGCGCCCGTGAATGGAATCGTATTTCAGCAGGTGAGCCATGGTGGGAATGTCGCCCAAATCGTTGATAGCAACCACTTCAAGTTCCGGATCGTTTACCATCGCGCGAAACACCAAGCGACCGATGCGACCAAATCCGTTGATACCTACTTTTGTTGTCATACGTATCCCCTTTCATAAAGATACTCAAAAACCAGAACGCTTTCCACGATGATAAGCCACGGGTTTCGCGCCTTATACCCCTTGAGGGTTTCCCACAAAAAAAGCATGCCGAAGCGTGCGCGGCACACGAGGTTTTATTTTAATCTATTATTTCGGCAGCCATCTGTTCAATGCGGCGAACGCGGTGGTAAACGGCCGATTTGGAAAGCGGAGGGTTGGCGCGCTGCCCCAATTCCTTCAGCGTCGCATCGGGATAGGTCACGCGCAACTTGATATATTCTTGCAGCGCGGGCGGCACTTTTTCCATACCGTGCGTTTCCACAACGCGGCGGATGGCCATAATTTGATCGACCGAGGAAGAAGCGCTTTTTGCCTGGTTCGCAATTTCGGCATTCACGCGCCGGTTCACATCGTTGCGCACACTTTTGATGACGCGTTCGTTTTCCATGGCCAGCGCGCATTGGTGGGCACCCACAAAGGCAAGAAATTCCGCTATGGCCGTGCCGCTTTTAAGGTAGATGGTATAGGCCGATCGGCGCGCCATAATGCGCGCGTGGATTTCTTTTGCTTCCATCAGCGCCACGATGTCGTGGGCCATCGTTTCGGATTCCACCGTCATTTCAAAGTGGAAATCGCCACGCGGATTGGAAATGAAGCCGCTGCCCAAAAACGCGCCGCGCAAATAGGCGGCCACGCAGCACTGCTTTTCAACCAGATGTGCGTCGATGCCCATTTCAAGGCCGTCGCCGGCAAGCACGCCCATATCGCGCAGCGCCGCTTCAAGGCCGGGCTGCGTGTTCACACCTATTAAATAGTTGGGTGTTTTATGCAGCACGCTGCGGCGCACCGTCAATTCGGTTTTGAGCGAATATATGGTGTGCAGCAGTTTGATGATCAGCCGCGCCACCGAAGGCGCGTCGGTGGCCACTTCGATGCGGTATTTACCCGGGCCGCTAAAAAACAGCGTGCCTTCGATGCGCACCAGGGCGGCAAGCGTCGCCTTTTCGCAATGCGAACAGGTCGGTGCCACGCGCGCCAGTTCTTCTTTTACCTCTGCCGTGAACGACACAGCTTGATCACCCCCGCAAAGGCATCGCGCAAAGCCTGCGGATCGTGCCAGGTGGGACGCTGCGGGTCAACCAAATCGCGCGCAATAACCACCGGCCCCAGCGACTGAATATAGTGCGCCGCCGTATAGTTAAGCGCCACGGGGCGAATGCGCCCGGCAAGCGTTTCTTTGGAAGCGGCATCAAGGGTGGAAGCACCCGCCGCCGCGCCTTCACCACACGCCGCGTTGAAGCTTTCGGCCACCCCACCTTCGGGGCGCAGCGGATGGGGCGTGTGCACCAACACGTAATCGACCAGGCCATCCATGCCGTGGTCCATCAGGGCATCCACGTGTTCGGATGCCGAAAGCCCCCAGGTTTCGCCCTGCATATCGGCCAAGCTGCACACAAACACCGTTTTGCCCGCAGAAGCCGCAATGGCGTCGATTATGCCCGGCACCAACAAGTTGGGAATGATGGAAGTAAACAGCGACCCCGGGCCAAGCACGATGATGTCGGCTGCGCGGATGGCCGCCGCCGCGGGCTCGTAAGCCGAACAGGTGCCCGGCTGTTCAAGCCACACGCGGTCAAGCGCCGTTTGCGAATGGCAGGCCCGCGCCTGGCCTTGCAAAACAGCCCCATCACGCGTGCGCGCGCACAGGGTAACTTTGTCCAGCGTTGAAGGGTACACGTGCCCGCAGGCTCCCAACAGTTTTTCGCAAATGTCGATGGCTTCAGGAAACGAACCGGTGGCATCTTCTAAGGCCGAAAGCATCAAATTGCCCAAGGTGTGGTTGTTGGCAAATTCAAAACGATACTTAAACGCGCGCGTCAGCGGGTCGTTGGGGTCAGCTGCAAAGGCTGCCAGGCACTTGCGAATATCGCCGGGGGGCGTCACGTTGGCTTCTTCGCGCAAAATGCCTGTTGATCCGCCATCATCGGCCATGGCCACAACGGCGCTGGTTTCGATGCCCATAGAAAGCAGCGTGCGAATGGACACCGGCGCGCCCGTGCCACCCCCGATAACAACAGCACGCATACGCGCATGGGATGCCGAAAGCGGCAGCGTGTTTTTGATGCGCTCGAAAGCGGCGGTTGCCGAAGGGTCTTGGGTAAAGGGATGCTTCATCACAGGCTCAGTGCTTCTCTACCACGGTTTCAGCCAACGCAATATCGCGATGCGTCACGCTGACCTGATAGCGTTCGCTGCGCAAAAAAGCGCCGGTTGCAACGGCCAAGGCCACGCTGCGATGTTGGCCGCCCGTGCACCCCACGGCAATGGCCAGCTGCTGCTTGCCTTCGGCCACATAACCAGGCATGATGCAGGAAAGAAGCGCGCACCAGCGGTCAAGAAATTCCTTGGTTTCGCGGCGCTGAATAACGTAATCGCACACTTCGGCATCCAGGCCAGTCAAGCAGCGCAGTTCGGGTTCGTAAAAGGGATTAGGCAAAAACCGCACGTCGATAACAATATCGGCATCGGCGGGGGCACCGTGTTTGAAGCCGAACGAATACACGATCACATTGAGGCCTTCGCGGTCGCTTTCTTCGGCAAACAGGCTGCGCAGACGGTCGCGCAGTTCACGCGGCTTCTGGGTTGATGTGTCGATGATGGCGTTGGCGGCTTCGCGCACCTTGGCCAAAAGTTTGCGTTCGCGCGCGATGCCCTGCGTGATGGTCATGGACCGGTCGCACAGCGGGTGGCGGCGGCGGCTGGCCTTGTAGCGGGCAAGCAGGCTTTCATCGCTTGCATCCAAAAAGATGATGCGATAGGTAAGGCCGGCATCTTTAAGATGAGCCAATTCGTTGAATAAGTCGAAGAAGAAATCTTGGTTGCGCGCATCGCACACCACGGCCAAACGGCGAGATTGCGCAGGTTGACCAGGTATGTTGGCCAGGCTTACCAAGCTCATAAGCAAGTTGGGGGGCAAGTTGTCGATGCAGTAATAGCCCAAATCTTCAAAGGTGTGCACGGCTTCGGTGCGCCCGGCGCCGCTCATGCCCGTGATGATGATCAAATCAGGCTCAAGCACCCCCAGCGGGGCTGCTTCCCCCAGCGCCTCGGGCGCCTGCGCGGCTTGTTTTTGGGATGGGGAATCGCTCATAGTGTTTCCTCCTGCACTTGCACTGCCTGTGTCGTCGTCTCATTATACTGCTGCAACACCGCGTAAAGCTCTTCGGCCACTTCATCGGGCACAACATGCGCATCTTTTATTTCGGCAAGCGTGGCTGCCTTCAGCGCGCGAAACGATTTGAACGCCCGCAGCACCGCCTTTTTGCGCACGGGCCCCAAGCCCACCACATCGTCAAGCACGCTGGCCGTCATCGCCTTGGCGCGCACTTCGCGGTGAAAGGTGATGGCGAAACGGTGGGCTTCATCGCGCACCTGTTTTACCAGGTAGAGCGAAGCTGACCCGGAAGGCAACACCACCGGGCCGGTTTCTTGCCACGGCACGAAAAGTTCTTCGTCGCGCTTGGCCAGGCCCGCCACCGCAATATCGCTTAGTCCCAAGGCGTCAAGCTGCTGGATGGCTGCCGTCAGCTGAGGCTTGCCGCCATCGACTATCAGCAGGTCGGGGCGGGCGCCAAAGCGTTCATCGGCCATGCGCTCGGGGGCATAACGGCGCGCCAACACTTCCCCCATCATGGCAAAGTCGTTGGATTCATCAGTTTGCATGCGAATGCGGAAGCGGCGATACTGATTTTTATCCGGCTTGCCGTTGGTAAACACCACCATGGAAGCCACCGAATGCTTGCCGTGAATGGTTGAAATGTCGAAACATTCTATGCGCATCGGTGCCGCATTTAGGGCAAGCGCGCTTTCTAGCTGCAACAGCGCGTTGTTGATGCGCTTGTCTTCGTAATTGGTGCGCACCTTGTAGCGCATAAGCGTGTGCTTCGCGTTGTTTTCGGCCATGGTAAGCATTTCGTATTTTTCGCCTTTGAGCGGGGCGGAAAAATGCACGCGGGCGCCGTGGGTGTTTGCGCGTTTTTCGGTCAGCCAATCTTGCATGACCTGCGCATCTTCGGGCATATCCCGCACAATAAGCTCATGCGGAATCGAAGTGGTCGTGTCGTAATAGCGCAGGAAAAATACGTGCAGCAAATCTTCATCAGGGATGTTGCGCCCTTTATTTAGCACAAATTCGTTGCCGTTTATAACGCGGCCTTCACGGATCATGAACACGTGCACACCCGCGATGGTTTCTTCGCGGAAAACGCCTATGACATCGGCATTAAGGTTGCGCGAAGAAACGACGTGCTGCTTGTCGGTCAGCGATTCGATGGTGTCGATGCGTGCCTTGATGCGCGCCGCACGCTCAAAATCAAGCTCTTCGGCCGCCTGCTGCATTTCGTCGCGCAAATCTTCCAAAAACTCGCGCTGCTGCCCCGACAAAAAGCGTTCGATGCGCTTGATGTTTTTGCGGTATTCATCGGGTGTTATCTTGCCGCAGCAGGCACCCGGCCCTATGCCCACATGGGCATCGAAGCACGGGCGCAGCTCCTGGCCCAAAAATACCCCTAGATCATCGCGCTGCAGCCTGCGCGTCATGTGGCGCCAGGTGGCACAGCTTGTGGCGCACACCGGCACGATGCGCCGGGCAATATCAACTAAATCGCGCGCTGCACGGCTATCGGTATACGGTCCAAAATAACGGGTGGTGCTGCGGTGCTTTTCGCGCGTGTATTTGATGGCGGGAAACATATCGCCCTTGGTAAGCGCGATGAAGGGGTAGCTTTTATCATCCTTGAAATCGGCGTTGAAAAACGGCGAATACTGGCTGATCAGATTTTTTTCGAGCACCAAGCTTTCGTGTTCGTTTTCAACAACGATATATTCAAACGAAGCAATCTGTTCAAGCATCAGCGGAATTTTGGCACGTTCATCTTGCAAGTTGACGTATTGGCGCATACGCGCGCGCAATTGCTTGGCCTTGCCCACATAGATAACTTCGCCCGCCGCATCCTTCCACAAGTAAACACCCGGAAGCGTGGGAACATCGGCCAACTGCCGTTTTATGTGTTCAAGATCAGCCATAGCGTTTCATTTTAGCGCAAGACACAGGCGAAAACCGCTTTGAGGATGCCTTTCTTAAACAACAACTTCTTTATCAGGCGTACAACCTACAATCCTCAAGGCCGTGCATGTACTCGGCGAAGCGCTCCAGTCCAACCACTTCACTTACTGCCATAGGTCCTCCTCGTCGAACAAAATATCCAGTTGCCCATTGATACGCTCGTCGTCTTCTTCGATAAGCGATAAGGCGAGCGACACATTGTCAATACCTTGCTGGCCAGCAATAAGGGGATCATAACTCCAAACCTGAATCTGAACGGTATTAGCATCAGAAAGTTCGCCCTCCTGAACCTCGTCGAATTCATAGTTATCAAGATTCTTTCGCGAAACCGCATAGCACACTATCGCCGGTTCGCCCATCATGGAGCGCTTGGACAAGGCGCTTTCTCCGGCAAGGGTCAAATCGGAAGCAAAATCACCCTTGCGCGCAAAAAAGATTCGCACAACGGGGCTTGCCAAGTAGGGCAATGCCTTCTTCAGTAGTGCGTTTTTGCCAAGGTCATATGAAATAACAACCTCTCTGCCTTCTTTTGATTTGGTAATAAGCCTTCGGCGGGATAGCTCGTCGAGAGATCTTGAAACACTGCTCGAAGGCATTTTCATAAGTTCGCGTAGCTGGCCCGCAACGCGAACTTCTGGATGAGCGATTAAGGCAAGCAATGCTGCCTGCGCGCTCGGAGACAATCGCTCGCCTAGCACGCGCAGGGCCCTCGCGGTGTTTGCAATGAATCCCAAAAACGGAAGGTATGCCTGCCTCCCGGGAACAATAAAGGGAATACCCTGCTGCACCAGAGCCTTACGCTGCCGAGCATCAAGGTTGGCGACGATAGCAACGGGCAAGGTCGTCCGCCGCGCAAGCTGTGAAGGTATTCTTTTTAAATCCGGAAGAGACGCTTCTGCTTCTTCTATCTCTGCAGTGATATAGTGCACTCCGTCGCTTAGGCATAAGCAATACTTTGCGGCATGGGAAAGAAATACGGGCAGCTTTTCCGCATCGGACCAGGGATTAACGGTGGTTTTTAACCCCATCTCCCTATCAAGATATGCATAAAAATTTTCCATCCCAATCCTTTTGTATAATTCCAGGCTGAATGGGATTATACATTTTTATTGGGAATGTTGCTAGTGCTTCAGGGAAGTTCCTGCCTGCATGTTTGCCCACAGCCGCCGCGGGCGGCCGGCCGCCTGCTGCTGGCTTGCCGTCGTGGGCGGGTTTGGTGCCTGCGGCCGATTGCTTTTGTTTTTTTGTGGCGATAAGACTTTCGACTAGCGCCATCCTATTATAATAGACGCGCTTAGACGATCTGCACAATTTTGATGACCCAAGGAGGTCAACCGTGAGTTATGTCGATAACATCATCGAACAAGTAAAAACAAAAGACGCAGGTGAACCCGAGTTCATCCAGGCAGTCACCGAAGTTCTCACTTCCCTTAAACCCGTTATCGAAACCAACCCCGCCTATGAGGCCGCTGGGCTGCTTGAGCGCATCGTAGAACCGGAGCGCGTGGTCATGTTTCGCGTCGCATGGGTTGATGACGAAAACAAAGTGCAGGTCAATCGCGGTTTCCGCGTGCAATACAACAGCTGCTTGGGACCCTATAAGGGCGGCCTGCGCCTGCATCCTTCCGTCAATTTGGGCATTGTCAAGTTTCTTGGCTTTGAACAGGTTTTCAAAAACAGCTTGACCACGCTGCCCATGGGCGGCGGCAAGGGCGGCTGCGATTTTAACCCCAAGGGCAAATCCGACGGCGAAATCATGCGTTTTTGCCAAAGCTTCATGACAGAACTTGCCAAACATATCGGTGCCGACACCGATGTGCCCGCCGGCGACATCGGCACGGGTGCCCGCGAAATCGGCTTCATGTTTGGCCAGTACAAACGCCTGCGCAACGTGTGGGAAGGCGTTTTGACCGGCAAGGGTCTAGCCTATGGCGGGTCGCTTGCGCGCACCGAAGCCACCGGCTATGGCCTCATTTATTTTGTCAACGAATACCTGGTGTGCCACGAACAAAGCTTCGTGGGCAAAACGGTTACCATTTCTGGTTCGGGCAACGTGGCCATTTATGCGGCCGAAAAAGCGCAGCAATTGGGCGCCAAAGTGGTCACCCTTTCTGATTCCACCGGTTGGATTTATGACCCCGAAGGCATTCAGCTTGATGTGGTTAAGCAAATTAAGGAAGTGGAACGCGGGCGCATCTTTGAATACGCCAAGCGCGTTGATTCGGCCGAATACCACGAAGGCCGCGGCGTGTGGAGCATCCCCTGCGACATCGCACTTCCCTGCGCCACGCAAAACGAACTGCTTATTGGCGATGCACGCCTGCTGGTGGCCAACGATTGCAAAATCGTTGCCGAAGGTGCCAACATGCCCACCACCATGGAAGCAACCGAATACCTGCAAAACAACGGCGTTATCTTTTGCCCCGGCAAAGCGGCCAATGCGGGTGGCGTAGCCACTTCCGGCCTGGAAATGAGCCAGAATTCTGAACGCCTTTCTTGGTCCTTCGACGAAGTTGACGCCAAGCTGCAAGGCATCATGAAGAACATCTATCATGCAGCCGATGATGCTGCCCGCGAATACGGCCACGAAGACAACTTTGTGGTAGGTGCCAATATCGCCGGCTTCAAGAAACTTGCCGATGCCATGATGGCACAAGGCGTCGTGTAATCTTTTTACCTGCGCGCCACCGCACAGGTTTCTTGGGTACACAAGCTGCACAGCACATCCCCCCAGCCAGCACGTGGTTGGGGGGATTTTTTTAACAGCAGCTAAGGCGCACCCTTGAACCCGGCACGCCCGTGAAAAGTGCCGCTAGATTTCGCTTATATCCTTGGAAGAAACAACGCTGTGGGGCGAAATAAC
Organism: Raoultibacter sp.; assembly: GCA_036640375.1. GTDB lineage: Bacteria > Actinomycetota > Coriobacteriia > Coriobacteriales > Eggerthellaceae > JAVWGW01. Next base: position 15,723 of record JAVWGW010000012.1, read on the forward strand.
AATGGCGCCCACCGTGCCCACCAGGGGGGCATCCACATAGAAGGTATGGTCGATGGTTTCACCCATCAAAAATAGGCCTTCATCTTTAAGCGACACCACAATATCGATGCCGGGGGCTTTTTCGACAAACTTTTTGTCGGGGGTAATGGCCACGATAAAATCGACCTTATACGATTTGAAATAGGCAATCTGCTTTTCGGTTAAGGCGATGCTTTGATTGAAGGCCACCGAAAACACGCCGAAGCGATGGTTGCCCTTGCGCAGTATCATGCCATCGGCATATTGTTCGGGGTGCGCCACATCAAGCACAAAAACCGTCGCTTGTTTATCCTGGTAACTTTTTTCCACCGCAGAAAGGGAAACGGGCTCTTTTGGCTTTTCCTTTTCTTTTTCTTGGTCGGCCGCATTCGCGTTAAGGATGGGCACGCCTTCGGTTTCAACTTCAGCTTCGGCTTCAGTTTCAGCCGCCGCTTCGGATCCGGTTTCGGCATCGGCCGCCGCTTTTATTTTTGACGGAGGCTTTGTTGTTTTGGCCTCTTCTTTAACGGGGGGCTTGGCGGTGCCTTCATAGAGTATGGCGGTGTAGCCTTCCATATCGCCCGCTGCGTCATCAATATTGGAAGCGGCAACGTTCCACGAATGACCCACGTTAAGGTAGGCCACCGTGGTGCCCAGGCCAACCAAGACAAGGCAGAAAAATATAAAGAGAGCGATTTTCTCGCGGGATGTTTTCGACATAGTGTGACCATTATAGCCGCATCCGCCAAAACGCAGGCCGTAGAGATTGTGAAGAATACCCGCTTGTTTTGTAGGGTTAGGAAGCGGCAGCCAGTGCTTCTTCGGGCGCTTCGCGCTGCGTTACCAAAAATACCATGCCGATTATCATGGCGCAGCCCAAAATATCCCAACCGGTTATTTGGGTGCCCAACCACACGCAGGAAAAAAATGTGGCAGAAATAGGTTCGATGCACCCGATAAGGCTTGCCTTTACCGGGCCGGCATCCGTAATGCCTTGCAGGTAGAAAATGTAGGCGCCCAGCGTGCCCACGGTAATGATGGCTATCATGCCGCCAATAACGCCCGGGGTCATTTCAATGGGGATCATCCAAGGCTGAATAACCGCCGTGGCCACGGTGCCGCCTGAAAACATGGCCAAGCCCGTAACGATAACCGGGCCGTATTTTTTAAGCACGCCCACAGGCATAAGCGTATAACACGCAAGGGCAAAACCAGAAATGATGCCCCAGAACAGGCCTTCGGGCGCTATGGCCAAGTTGCCAAAATTGCCCTGCGTGGCAATTACAAAGGTGCCACCAATAGCCAACACTAGCCCCAAAAATTCCCGCAGCTTAGGCAGGCGGCGCGTGCGCAGGCACATATAGCACATGATAACGATAAGCCCCAGCCGCTCAAGCACCGTGCCCGTGCCCGAATTGGTGTAGCTTATGGCGCTTAAATAGCTAATTTGGGTAAGCAACACCCCAAACAAAGCAAAGCCGAAAATGGCCAGAAGGGACCGCCAATCGTGCAAAACAGCCACAAAGCCAGTTCGATCGCGCACCATGATAACGATGAAGAAAAGCGCTGCCGCGCCCAAAAGGCGCACGCAGGTAATCCAAAAAACGGGCACCCCCTGAAAATCCATGAGCATCTGCGCACAGGTGCCCGAAAAACCCCAGCACACCGCCCCAATCATCGCACAAATAATGCCCCGTATCATATGCGTTTGGGCACCCTGACCTTGCATGAATACTCCCCCTACCAAAACCCTGTTTTATGCACCTGCATCAAATAGCGCTAGCATACCTTTCATGGGCACATTACACCAGCCCCCACCACAAGTTATTTTGGGAAAAAGCGGAGCACGCGACACATATCTATGGGCGCGGCAGCGTGGTGCATTAGGGGCGCGCCAAGGCGGTGTTGATCCTGAGCGACACCTGGATAATTACGCAGAGAGTATGTGAAGGGTCATCTGTCCCGCTTTTTGATTCTCCGGGTTCAGCTTCATCCAAGCGCTATCGTTTGGATCTGAAAGCGCTTCGGCCGCAGCGCGCAAGCGCTTTCGATCAGAACCATGCAGCTCATCAAGAACTTCTTTGTGATTGGTTATCAGGCTCGCAAGCAATGCAACATCGTCAAGATGCCGGTGTCTGTCTCGCCAATCCGCGCAATAGGCAGCCGACTTAAGAACGAGTGCGCCAAGAAGGTTGGGGATGCAGATTCTAGCGCTACCGCTTTCGTGCTCAACAATAAGCGTCATCTTCCT
>JAVWGW010000013.1:0-17629 GCA_036640375.1 Raoultibacter sp.
ATGAAGGCAGTACTCAGTATCGCGGGATCGGATTCAAGTGGTGGTGCGGGCATCCAGGCCGACATCAAAACGATCGCTGCTCATAAGCTTTTTGCGGAAACCGTCATTACGGCTTTGACCGCGCAAAATACCACGGGGGTCTACGGCGTGCAGGAAAGCGATCCGGCCTTTGTCGGCTTGCAGATTGATACGGTGTTTGATGATATTGTCCCCGATGCGGTAAAGGTTGGCATGGTATCTTCGGCGGCCATCATAGAAACTATCGCCGATCACCTGGTGAAGAATAAGGCCCGCAACATTGTGGTTGATCCCGTTATGATTGCCACAAGCGGTGCACGCCTTATCGACGAAGATGCCATCGGTGCGCTGTGCACGCGACTGATCCCCTTGGCCGATATTATCACGCCCAATATTCCGGAAGCCGCCGCGCTGTGCGGGTTTGCCATCGAGTGCGAAAACGACATGCTGGCTGCGGGTAAAAAACTGACTGAAATGTGCCACGGCGCGGTTCTGATCAAGGGGGGACACCGCAGCGATGATGCCAATGACCTGCTGATAACCCGCCACGGGCGCGAGGTATGGCTGCGCCACAAACGCATCGATACACGCAACACCCACGGCACCGGCTGCACGCTTTCTGCGGCCATCGCCTGCAATCTTGCACAGGATTTCGACATGCAGGCCTGCGTTCAGAAGGCCAAAAACTACATTACGGGCGCGCTTATGGATGATCTTGCGCTTGGCCGCGGCAACGGGCCGCTCAACCATATGTGGAACTATTAGCGGCCGCGCGTGCCTTAGGCTTCAAACACGCATTGCCCACCTAAGAAAGTTGCCACTACGCGGGTATCTTGGATGGTTTGAGGGTCGCAGGTAAGCAGGTTGCGGTTAAGCACGGTGATGTCGGCGTATTTTCCGACTTCGATTGACCCTAATTCGTGTGCGCGGCCTGCTGCACTCGCGCTGCCCAGCGTGTAGGCGCGCAAAGCGTCGGGCATGCTGATGCATTCGGCGGGCAACCAGCCGCCAGCGGGTTGGTGTGTGCGGGCATCTTTACGGGTGAGGGCGGTGTAGATCAGGCCCATCGAATCGACGGCAACAACAGGCGAATCGGTTCCAAAAGCCAGCGTTGCCCCCGCCTGCAGCAGGCGCGCAAACGGCCACATATAAGGCACGCGCGCAGGTCCAAAATCGCGTTCGGGGCCACCGGGGTCAAGGGTGATGTGCGGCGGTTGCACAGCAGCAATCACGTCAAGCTGCGCCAAGCGCTCGATGTCGTCGGGCTGGAAGTTCTCCAGATGTTCAAGGCAATGCTTTCCGCGCACAGGTGCCCCAAAGCGCTCGCGCGCTTCCTCAAAAATATCCAGAGCAATGTGTATGGCCTCATCGCCGATGGTGTGAATGCGCACGGCATGACCCGCAGCCGCCGCAGCCAGCACAAGGCGGCGCATCGTTTCAGGATCGGTTGTGGGTGCCCCGACATCTTCGGCAAAGCGGGCATTGGTGTAGGGCTGCGCAATCCATGCGGTGTGTTGGCTTGAAACGCCGTCGAAAAACTGCTTGAAACCGGGCGCTTGCAGCGTGTCGCTGGTGCAGCGCGTCTGCATCCCTTCCAGCCGGCTCATATCGGGCAGCAGCGTGGGGAACATGTGCACGCGCACTTTTAGTTTTCCCTGCGCATCAAGGGCGGCAAACAGATCGTCGCGCACAAAATCGAGCCCGGGGTGCGCCATGAGCGACATATCGCACACCGCCGTGATCCCGTTGGCAACCAGCGTTTCCATAAACCCTTGGTAGGCACTCAAAAGCTCTTCATCCGAAAACGCAGCCACGATGCGCGGCATCAATTCCATGGCGGCGGCCTCGCGGATGATGCCCGTCAGTTCCCCCGCTTCGTCTTTGTCATAGCTGCCTCCTGCCGGCGCCACGCTGTCGCGCGTAAGCCCCAATTCTGCCAGCGCACAGGAATTGACCCACAGCGTGTGGGCATCGCCGGAATACATGGCTACGGGCTGGTGGGGGTAGGCGGCATCGAGCGACGCTTTGCTGGGCATTTTGGCAGGGTTCCAGCGGTATTCGCGCCAGCCCTGGGTAAGCAGCCACGAACCGGCAGGCCGGCGCTGCGCCAAAGGAGCAAGGCGCGCCACGCAGTCGGCTTCGTTTTCGCCCAGATAGCTTTCGGCCAAGGGCGAAGCGTAGAGCGCCGAATGGAAGAAGTGCAGGTGGGAATCGTGGAAGCCCGCCACAATAAGGGCATCGCCGAAATCGCGTACCTGCGTCTGCGGTCCTTGGAAGGCGCGCGCTTCGTCTAACGTGCCCACAAAAATAATGCGCCCCTGCGCCAAGGCGACGGCGCCCGGCTGCGCGGTGTCGTGCAGCCCGGTGAACAGAGCGGTGCTTGCAAGTATACTTTCGGCGATCATGACAGTCTCGTTTCCCCGTAAACAATAGTGAAAAAGGCTATTATCGCGGTAAAAGCGCCAGCGCGCACCCCCTATTTTGCCCAGGGGCAGATTTGCCCACGCGACGGGGCGTTGGCTGCCTAGGCGGTTTCGAAGCGGTGGGTGGTGGCGCAGGTGATCATTTTCAGCTTGCCCTCGCAAATAAGATATACCAGATGAGCCATGGTTTCTGCCATCGAAAAGTATTGCTGATCCAGTGGCCACGATTCCCAGTTGGCGTATTTCCAAGAAGCGTTGCTGGCGATGGCGATAAGATTGTCGTGCCCAGCAGCCACCAGGTGTTCGATTTCTGCCAGCCTCTCGGCATGATGTTGTTGCAGGTAGTCGATGCGCCCGCGCGTGTCGGCGAAGGGGTTGCCGTGTCCGGGCAGCGCCAAATCCACGTCATAGGCGCGCAGTTTTTCCAGGCTTGCCAAAAAATCGGCCAAGGCATTATCGGCTGTCATCCAAGTGGTGATGGAAGGCGTGATGCGATTGAGTACATGGTCGCCTACAATCAGCAGTTTTTCCGTCGGTTCATACAGGCAGATGTGCCAATTATCGTGTCCGGGTGTTTCGATGACCTCAAATGTGTAGGGGCCTGCGCAAAAGGTATCGCCTTCGGCCAAGAACGTGACATGCGGGTGGTTTTTTAGGGGCAGCAATTCTCGGGAAACATAGTGCTTGCGTGCGCTCTGACCCGTTTGGACGGCAAGGTCAGGGTGCATCGTGGTGATAACTTCTTCAAGAATGGGTGCAAACACGCTGCTTTGGATTTCGTTGAAGTTTTCAACTTCGATAAACGAATGCAAGTTGGCATATATGTCCATGCCCGGCCGATAGATGCGATCGAGGTTGCCCGTGTGATCGGGGTGGGAATGGGTCAGCAAGATGGTGACGCCATCCCAACTGCGCCCCAAAGCGGCAAGCGCCGCCGATAGCGCGGCTTCGCAAAGGGGGTGATTAAAGCCCACGTCGACGATGACAGTTTCTTCATCGCCGCAGATGAAGTAGGAATTGAGTGATTTCAGCGGATTATTGGGAAGGGGCACCGCAACGCGGTAGATATGGGGCCGAATTTCTTCGGGCGGCGCAAACTCGGTGGAGGCTAGGGTCATGGTCGTGTCCTTGCTGATTGGGGGAAACCTGGAGCGTTTTTGTCGGCTACATTGTAGGCGACGTTTGACTTTTCTGTCTACAACCTTGAACCAAAGTTAGTAGGTCGCCAGGAGACAAAGCGGGTGCAGGCGACCTTTTTAACAGCACTTCGTCTGCCGTTATAAGATAATCGGCACTCGAGCGTTCCAGGGCGGCCAAGATGAGATTATCTTCGAAGTCGCTGTGTAATGCGCGAAATTTTGAGGCCAGCCACACGTCCGATTGATCCAGTGCAACGACCGTCGCTATTTCTTCTAGCGCACGAATACAGCCCCAGGCATACTCGTTTATGGCCGCAGCAGTACCGGCATCCACTTCAATTTTGGCCGCGCGCAGCTTGCGCTTTTCGCGTTCTTCGAGAATATAATAGAAATCCTTGATCGAAGAGGCGGCGTAGAGCAGCGTTACCTCTTGCTGCACTGCCCAAGTTACGAGGTTCACGGCATCTTCGCGCCCAGAGCGATCACTCGCGAACAAGTCGAGCCAGACGTTCGTGTCGAGCAACAACCTCGTAGGATTCGTCTTCACCAAAGCCCTCGCTCTTCCCAGCGCGCCTGCAAAGCCGCGCCGCGCAGCGTGGCGTCGGAATCAATTTCGGGCAGCACGTTTGGGGTTGAGCCGATGGCCTTTTCCCGTTGTTGCTGCAAACATATAGCCTGTTCGAGGGCGGTCATTCTCGCCTTGATACGCATGTTTCTGTCGAGACAGTGTTGCATTTCTGCCTGCTGTAAAAGTTCCTTCACTGCCGCCGAATCGTGCGCATGGCAAGCAGCAAACTCCCAAATTATCCGAACGGCCTGCGAAGGAGAATACCCGGCTTCGGTCAGGGCAGCATCGCCGCGTTCCTTTATACGTGAATCAATGCGCACATTCATCTGTGTCGCCGGCATGTTTCCTCCTCGCCTAAAGATTACTGTATGCTAGCAGTATAGCACCTTCTTCGACAGGGGGCAGCAAAGAAAAAGGTCAGGGACTTTACGTCTCTGACCTGTACATTCCTTGGTAGCCCGGACCGGATTCGAACCGGCGACCTCCGCCTTGAGAGGGCGGCGTCCTGAACCGCTAGACGACCGGGCCATGCATGAACGACATCCATCGCTTGCGCGCATTGGCTGGGGTGGAAGGAGTCGAACCCTCACATACGGCACCAGAAGCCGCTGTCCTACCATTAGACGACACCCCAGTGATGTCTTCGTCTGTGCCGCTTCGCAAACTTGAAGCGTAGACGCGAGTGAATATATTACTTTCCACCCGCGCGTTCGTCAAGGAAAAGTTATGGGCGCGCACTATCGCCGCGCAAACCCTGCACAAACGCACACAAGGCGTCGTATTCGTTGGGCACACTTTCTTCGATAACCGCATCAAGGGCCGCATTCAAAATGCGCCCGACAACAGGGCCAGCGCTTACGCCAAGTGCAATCACATCGCCCCCCTTGATGGCCAGGTCGCGCAGGGAAAATGCCTGCTCATCGGCAAGCAGCGCGTCAAGCGTGGCCTCAAGTTCATCGGCCAGCGCCACGCGCTTATGACAGTGAGGTGCTTGCGAGCGCGCATCGCCGCGCTTTAAATCGCACAGCGCACGGAAAAGATCGACGCGCCCGCCCAGCCGCTGCAAAACGCGCTTGATCGCTTTGGGCTGGGGGGCGATGATGTCATCGTGGTATTTGACCAGCGTGATAACATCGGCAGCAAAGCGCGGGCTCATCTTCAGGCGCCGCATAATCGTGCGTGCTACATCGACGCTTAAGGCGGCATGGCCATAGAAGTGGCCCACGCCGGCTTCGTCGGTAAAAAAGGCCTGCGGCTTTCCGAAATCGTGAAAAAGGGCTGCCCAGCGCACGAGGGGATAGGGCGGGGTGTTTTGCACGACATAGGCCGTGTGTTCCCAGACGTCATAGATGTGATAGGGCGTTTTTTGGTCGAAGCCTACCAGGGGGCGCACTTCGGGCATAACGGTGGCCAGCACATCGACGTAGGCCATCAGCGCGTCGTGCGCCCACGCGCCGCAGAGCAGGCCTTCCAGTTCGTGGGCCACGCGCTCGACGGCCAGGCAATCCATGAGCTGCGCTTGTTCCCGCATGCCGCACAGCGTGTCTGCTTCCAAGGAAAATCCCAGCTGGGAAGCGAAGCGTATGCCGCGCAAAATGCGCAGGGCATCTTCGGCAAAGCGCTGGCGTGCACACCCGACCGCCCGCAGGGTGTGGGTTGCGATATCGGCGCGTCCGCCATAGGGGTCGCACAGCCCGCGCGCGGGGTGGTAGGCGATGGCGTTAATAGTGAAATCGCGCCGCGCCAAATCTTCTTCGATGGTGCGCACAAAGGTGACGGTCTGCGGGTGGCGCGCGTCAAGGTAGACACCATCGCTGCGATAGGTGGTGATTTCAAGGCGCATGTCGTCAATGACGACGGTGACGGTTCCGTGCTTGACCCCGGTTTCAAATACGGGGAAGCCCCGCGCCTCAAAAAGGTCGCGTACCACCTGCCAAGATGCCGCTGTGGCAAGGTCTATGTCGTAGGCATCGCGCCCCAAAAGCGCATCGCGCACAAAGCCGCCGACGCACCATGCCTCGTGGCCGCCCTGCTCCAAAACAGCAAGCGCAAGGGTGGCTTGAGGGGCAAGCGCGATGTGATCTGTGGGGCAGGGATGAGGCGGCTTCATAAAAAGGCATTCTTTCTTATTTCGTTCGGCGTTGCCCTTCGGCGTCGCTCGTTTGGTAACGCTGCAAGGAGATGCGCGCATCTGTGCACTATACCATGCGATCCCCGTGCAGAAAACGCTGCCTTCCTCCGTTTTCCTTCCTGAATTCCCTGCCGCTTGCGGGTAAACTTGCGCCGCTTCTGGATTATTTTATACTCATTTACTCTGTATTAGAAAAACGCCCGCATAAAGTGCTTGCTCTCACCAGGGGCGATGGTTAACATTCAAATTCCTGGTTCGAGTTCCTCGTATAAAGGGGACTACCGTGGATTCTTATCTACAGAACACCGCCTGTAAGGGACGCAGGCCTCATCACCTTTCATCGTTTCGTCACCGCCCTCGTCTGGCGCTTCTTACTAAAATGATGCGGGAACGCAGTGTTGTACGCTTTCTTGTCGCGCCGCACTCTTTCGGGAAAACAACGCTTGCCCTTGATTATGCGGAATCCATTTTTTCTCTTGAGCACGTTTTCTGGATTGATGCGACCAACCCGTGCTTTTTGCGCGACCTCGACAAGGGCATTATCGGATCGGGGCTTTTGTCGCAGAACACCAGGGTGTCTCTCGTTGTTTTTGATGATATTCCCTACCTTGATACGTCGCGTTGCGCGGCGTTTTCAAGAAGCTGCGATCTGCTGCTTGAGAGGGGTTGGGAAGTGATAGCGACCACTTCTCCTACCTGCGATGTTTTTGGGGCATGCCAAATCGACAAAATTCGCCTTGATGCGGATGCGCTTTTGGTTTCCGATGAAGAAATGATGCGGGAATACTCCGAAAATGGGCGCACCTTTGATCCCACCCTTTCCGTGGCTCCCGCCGAGCGCATTGCGAGTATATACTGGGGATCCGAAGGTTGCTATCGCAGCTTTCTTCTGGGCATTGTGCGCGAAGACCTGCCTTCCGAATTGCTGCTTCCTCTCTTTTCGATACTCGTTTTGCAGCGGGGTACCTTTGCCGACCTATCTGCCGTGGCGCAATCGTGGCACGAAGACACCGCCCAAGTGTTGGCTCACGATTGCCCCTACCTGGGCATTGATCTGCGCGCCAACCTGTTTCGATGCAGCTCTTTTACCCTATCTGCCGTTGCGGAAGCCTTCGGTGGCCTGCTTGATAAAATGGTGCTTTCTTCTCAAGTTGCTTCGAGTGATGCCCTGATTGTGCAGCTGTGCGATGTGCTGGTAAAAGCGGGCAAGGGGGACCGCGCCTGTGCTGCCATGGGTATGTGTACGCAGGCGGCGCGCTCGCAGTGGCTGGTGGCGCGCCAGGAAAGCTTGCTGTGTGCGGGGTGCCTGTTGGCCGCTCAACAACTATTCATGAGCCTCGTGGGATGCCTGGGTAAACGCCAGGAGCGCCTGTTCGCTTTGTGTGCCTGGCGAATCGCTTTGTTGGGGGATCAAAAAACAGCATGCGAACAGGGAACTCGTGTTGCTTTTGATGTGCGAGCCGACACCTGTGATCGCGCGCTTTCCGGATTGCTGCTTGCGCACTTCGGCGACGCAAGCCTGCGGCCCCGGGTCTGCAATCTGTTGGCGAAAGTATCCGATTTTGACGCGAGCGACCCCGGCACCTCTGTTGAGCGTCTGGTTGAAATGCGCAGGGCGGCATTGCCTCAAAGGTGGGGAAGCGCAGGCGTGCACCGGTATCATCTTGAGCTTTTGAGCACCGCCTGTCTGTGTTTGGAATCCCGCGCCGCACTAGGCCTTAGCTTTGTGTGCGAAAAATGTAGGCAAGCGATTGCCTCGGGGCTATCTGACGCCCTCGATCTTGCCGCTGTGCTTGCGGTTATGGCCTTGCGCAGCATCGAGCAGCTGCGAGCGCGCGAAGGTTTGATGGGCGCTTTGGCGGATACTTCACACAAGCTTATCGCCTGCACCCATGCGCTTATTGCCACCGTTTCGCAGGCGGGGCGCGCCACGCTTGCTGTGTGGATATTGATTAAGCATGCTGAGGCTTTTGGACTGCTGGGCAAGTGCTCTCATCAGCAGATACTTCCCCCGCTCTTCGCCACCGCCCTGGGCGTTTTGGGTAAAGATATTGAAGCGCAACGCACAGCCTATATCCACAAAACAAGCTTGTCTGTGCCGCTAGGGGAAGGCATATCGCCTGACGAAGTGGCGCTTTCTACCCCCTGCGTTCAAGCGGAGCGACCCGATGTCGAACCGCAACTCTACGTGAGCCTTTTTGGGGGACTTGAGCTTAACTGTGGCGGTAAAGCGATCAAGTCGGAGCTTTTCCGCCGCCAAAAAGTACAGACCCTCTGTGCCTTGCTTGTTATCAATCGGGGTAAGGAAATCGCGCGCGTTGCCCTTGAGTCATCGTTGTGGCCCGACTCTCCGGCCGCCAAGGCGCGCAATAATCTGTATAGCACGTGGTCGATGCTGCGCAAAGCGATCAGCACGGACATGGGCACCTGCCCCTACCTTGTGCGCCTGCAGCACAGTTGCAAAATCAACACCTCCCTTGTTTCCAGCGATGTGTTCGAGCTGGATGCCCTGTGTAACCGCCTGCTGTTTTCGCCCCCTGATACCGAAGTGTTTACCCAGATATACACAGAAATCAATGCCCTGTACACCGGGGATTTGCTGCCGGGCGAAGCCGACAATGCCTTCATCAGCTTTCAGCGCAACGAAATACGTACGCGCCTTGTTGATGCGCTGGTTTCTGCCGCTGGCGCGCTCTATCGCGTGCGCGAATATCCTTGTGCCCTTCAGTTTGCGCGCGCGGCCTTGCGCCACGATGAAACGCGTGAGGATGTCTACAAGGCGCTCATTCAGGTTCAGATGGCCATCGGTCAGCGTTCAAGCGCCATGCAAACTTACTTTCGGTGTCGCAGCTATTTAGTGGGCGAACTCGGCATTGATCCCTCGTCAAACATGGAGGCTTTATACAATCAGATGCTCACCGATGATGCACCAACAGGCTATCAACTTGCCCTTCCGCTTGCTTAGCGGCGTTTGCCCTGCACTACACCGTTTACGGCGCGGTGTTGCCTTGGCGGTTCGGCTATGGATTTCCTCTGAAGCGTGCGCGCTCTGTGTTAGAGTAAATCCGTTCATTATTTATATTGCACGCGCAAGAGAAAGCGTTGGGATATGGCAGGTTTTTTATCGAAGCTTTTAACGGTGGGCGAAGGCAAACAGCTCAAGCATTACCAGGCAACCGTTGACAAAATTAACAGCCTTGAGCACGATATACAGGCAAAAAGCGATGCGGAATTGGTCGCTTTGACGGCGGCTCTTAAAGAACGCGCCCACAATGGCGAAGCGGGTAAATCCCTTTTGCCCGAAGCGTTTGCGACGGTGCGTGAAGCGAGTGTTCGATCCTTGGGCATGCGTCACTTCGATGTGCAGCTTGTCGGTGGCATGGCGCTCAACGATGGGCAAATTGCCGAAATGAAAACGGGCGAAGGCAAGACGCTTGTTTCAACCTTGGCGGGTTACCTCAACGCGCTTGCGGGCGAAAACGTCCACATCGTTACCGTAAACGATTATCTGGCGCGCCGCGACAGCGAATGGATGGGTAACGTCTATCGCTTCTTGGGGATGGAAGTGGGCCTGATCCAAAACGGCATGCGCCCCGAACTCAAGATTCCCGCCTACAAGGCCGATGTTACCTACGGCACCAATTCGGAATTTGGCTTCGATTACCTGCGCGACAACATGGTGACCCGCGCCGATAACCGTGTGCAGCGCGGTCATAATTTTGCCATCGTCGACGAAGTTGACTCCATCCTCATCGACGAAGCGCGCACGCCGCTTATCATTTCGGGTGCAGGCACGCAGGCGGCCGACACGTATAAGAAGTTTTCCCGCATCATGCCCGGTCTTACCCTTGATGTCGATTTTGAAATGGATGAAGCGAAAAAGACGGTCAACGCCACCGAAAGTGGCTTGGAAAAAATAGAAGCCATGCTGGGCGTGGAAGATATCTACGACGATCCTTCGGGTCAGATGGCCAACCATCTGCAGCAGGCGCTTAAGGCCCAATTCCTCTTCCACCGTGATATCGATTACGTGGTGGTTGATGGCGAAGTGAAGATTGTTGACGAATTTACCGGCCGCCTCATGGAAGGTCGCCGCTATTCTGAAGGTCTGCATCAGGCGCTTGAAGCCAAGGAAAACGTGTTGGTGCGCGAAGAAAACCAAACGCTTGCCACCATCACGCTGCAAAACTATTTCCGCCTGTACAAAAAACTTTCCGGCATGACGGGTACCGCCATGACCGAGGATGCGGAATTCCGCCAGATTTACAAGTTGCCTGTCATGGCGATTCCCTCGAATAAGCCCGTTGTGCGCAAAGACGAAAATGACCTGATCTATCGCAGTGTTGAAGCGAAGTTTAACGCGGTGGCAGACGATGTTGCGCAGCGCCATAATGCGGGGCAGCCCTGCCTGATCGGCACCGTTTCCATCGAAAGCTCTGAACGTCTTTCCCGCTTGCTGGTTAAGCGCGGCATTCGACACGAAACGCTCAACGCAAAAAATCATGAGCGCGAAGCCCACATCATCGCGCAGGCCGGGCGCAGCGGCGCGGTTACTATCGCCACAAACATGGCCGGCCGTGGTACCGACATCTTGCTGGGCGGCAACCCCGAAATCATGATGGAAGATTATCTGCTTGCCGAAGGCATCGTGGTGGAAGAAGCCACCGAAGAACAGCGCGCCGTGGCGCTGGCTCATGCCGAAGAAGTGACGCGTGCCGAACACGACGCGGTCATCGCCGCGGGGGGCCTGTGCGTTGTAGGCACCGAACGCCACGAAAGCCGTCGTATCGATAACCAGTTGCGCGGTCGTGCCGGCCGTCAGGGCGATCCGGGCACCACGCAGTTTTACCTGTCGCTGGAAGACGATCTTATGCGTCTGTTTGGCGGCAACCGTATGGAATCCATCGGTCGCATGATGGAAAAAACGGATATGCCCGAAGATATGCCCATTCAGGCGGGCATGGTGTCAAAGGCCATCGAATCGGCGCAACGCCAGGTGGAAGGCATGCACTTCGCTGCCCGTAAAAATGTTCTTGAATACGACGATGTGATGAACTTGCAGCGCGGGGCCATCTATGGCGAACGCAATGCCATTTTGGACGGCAAAGATTTAAGCGACCGCATCCCCGAAATTATCGCTGATGCTGCCGGCGGCGTCGTGGCCGAAAACTGCCCCGATAAAGTGCCCAGCGACGATTGGGATAAGCGTGCCGTGGATCTGTGGGTCGCCAATATGTCAGGGCGCAACGATTTTGCGGTCGACGCGATTGACCACGACGAAGATACAGAAGAACTTGTCGATGAAATCGGCGAATACCTCCAGGCGGTTTACAGCGAAAAAGGCGAGATGCTCGGTGCTGTGGCCATGAAGAATCTGGAAGCCCAGATCATGTTGCGCATCATCGACACGCGTTGGATGGCGCATCTGCAGGAAATGGATTATTTGAAGTCGGGTATCGGCCTGCGTGCTTTCGGCCAACGCGATCCGCTGGTGGAATATAAAAACGAAGCGCATCAGGCCTTTGGTTCCATGACGGCTTCCTTGTACGAAGATTTCTTGCGCACCTTGTTGCGTCTGCAAATTGCCGTCCAGGAAATGCCGGAAGAAAAAAGCGTGCTTGAGGGCAAGGTCAACTATTCTTCCCCCGAAGAAGCGCTGACGTCTTCGGCCACATCGACCATGCGCACGCAGCAGGCCGCAGCGCAGGCGCAAGGTATGCCCGCGCAAGCTCCGCAGGCGGCACCCACGGCCAAGGCGATTACCTATGAAAAAGATAAGCAGGATCCTTATGCTAACGTGGGGCGCAATGATTTATGCCCCTGTGGTTCAGGCAAGAAATTCAAAAAATGCCACGGAGCCGACCAGTAAGCTTGAGGTAAGTAGCTTCGGGCAGGCAAGAGCTTGGCCTTGCGCCCAAGACGGGTAAGACGTACGTGTAAGCAGAATGCAACAGGAAGTGACAGCGCGAATCTATGGCAGAAAAAGATGTGATGAGTATCGAAGCGGTAACGGCACGTATTGAAGATGCGCGCCGTTACTTGCATATCGACGATAAGCAAACGCAGCTTGCAACCCTCGATGCCGCCATTGCGGCTCCTGATTTCTGGGATGATGCCGCGGCCGCCCAAGAGGTGTCGAAGCAGGCAAGCGATGTGCGCGACACGATTGCCGCTTACGCCCAGGCCTGCTCCTTGCTTGAAGACGCGCAGGTGGCCGCTGATTTGGCCACGGAAGACCCCGCATTTGCCTCCGAGCTGGAAGCCACGCTTTCCACACTTTCGGCAACGCTTGATGGCTTTGAAATCATTTCATGGTTTTCGGGTCGCTTCGATGGCGGCGATGCTATCGTGACGGTCAATCCGGGGTCGGGTGGCCTTGAAGCGCAGGACTGGACGGATATGCTCTATCGCATGTATACCCGCTATGCCGAGAAAAAGGGATGGAAGGTCAAACCCCTCGATGTGGTGGCGGGCGAGGGCATCGGTCTTGACAAGGCAAGTTTCCAGGTCAGCGGCAAGTACGCCTACGGTATGTTGTGCAGCGAAACGGGGGTGCACCGCCTGGTGCGCATTTCTCCCACCGACGACAAAAAGCGCCGTCACACTACCTTTGCTGGTGTTGAGGTGCTGCCGGTGCTTTCCGATGATATTGAAGTTGATTTGAACCCCGCCGACGTGCGCGTTGATGTGTATCGCTCCAGCGGTCCGGGCGGCCAGTGTGTCAACACCACCGATTCCGCCGTGCGCCTCACGCATATTCCCACAGGGGTTGTGGTTACCTGTCAAAACGAAAAGTCCCAACTTCAAAATAAGGAAGCGGCCTTCCGCGTTTTGCGTGGTAAGCTCTATGAACTCGAAGCGCGCCGCCGCGAAGAAGAGCTTAACGAATTGCGCGGTTCTAAGATGGAAAATTCGTTTGGCAGCCAGATACGAAACTACGTGCTTTATCCTTACCAGATGGTAAAAGATGTGCGCAGCGGACATGAGACCGGCAACGTCGATGCGGTGCTCGATGGCGAAATAGAAGAATTCGTTTTAGGGTATCATCGATGGAAAGCAGCTTTATAAAGCTCACTTAAGGAAAGGGATCCACGTGAACGTGACCGAACTTGAAAATAAGGCAAACGCCCTGCGCATCGATATCGTGGACATGATTGCCCGCGCGGGCAGTGGGCACCCGGGCGGATCGCTTTCCTGCACCGACATTTTGGCCGCCCTCTATCTGGGGCAAGTGCTGCACCATGATGCAGCAAACCCCGAAGATGATGCGCGCGATCGCTTCATCCTTTCCAAGGGCCATGCGGCTCCAGCGCTTTATGCGGCGCTTGCGCACGCAGGTTATTTTCCGCGTGAAGAACTGGTTACGCTGCGCCAGCTGGGTTCGCGCCTGCAGGGGCACCCCGATTCCAAGAAGCTTCCCGGTGTAGAGGTGTGCACGGGGTCGCTGGGTCAAGGTCTTTCGATTGCCGCTGGTCTTGCCTGCGGTTTGCGCCTTGAAGGAAACGATGCGCACGTGTTTACCTTGCTCGGTGATGGGGAATGCCAAGAGGGTCAGGTGTGGGAAGCAGCTATGTTCGCCGCCCATCAGCACTTAGGCAATTTAGTTGCCATCATCGATCACAATGGCTTGCAGATTGACGGCTGCGTAAGCGACGTGTGTTCCCCGGAAGATATTGGCGTGAAGTTTTCGGCTTTCGGCTGGGAAGTTGCGTCGTGTGACGGCCATGATATGGCCGCTGTGGTGGCCACGCTCAGTGCCGCGCGCGCACAAAAAACGGGCAAACCCTACGTGGTTATTGCCGAAACGGTGAAGGGTAAAGGTGTCAGCTTCATGGAAGATAAAGCGGGCTGGCACGGCAAGGCTCCCAAACCGGAAGAAGCCGCTGCTGCACGTGCTGAATTGGAAGAGAAAGGGGCGCACCGTGGCTGATGTGACCAAAAAAGCAACGCGCGCGGCCTTCGGCGCAACGCTGGCTGAACTTGCGCGCGAAGGCGTCAAGGTCGTGGCTGTCGATGCCGATTTAACGGGTTCTACCACGACGAAGAAATTTGCCGATGCGGCTCCTGAAAATAAAGATCACCTGTTCAATGTGGGCATTGCAGAACAGAACATGATTGATGTTGCTGCGGGATTGGCCCTGTGCGGCCACATTGCCTACACGGGTTCGTTTGCTGTGTTTGGTACGGGGCGCGTCTACGATCAAATCCGCAACACGGTGTGCTATTCCCAGCTCAACGTAAAAATCGCCCCCACGCATGCCGGTATTTCCGTGGGACCCGATGGCGGAAGCCACCAGATGATTGAAGACATCGCACTCATGCGTGTGCTGCCCGAGATGCGCGTGCTTGTGCCCGCCGATTACAACGCCGCCGCCGCCGCCATTAAACTGGCAGCGCAGGTGGAAGGCCCAGTCTACATTCGCATGGGGCGCGCCGAAGTACCCTGCGTCTACGATGAGGGCTATAAGATGGAATTGGGTGGATCAAGCGTTTTGCGCGAAGGCAGCGATGTGAGCATCATTGCGTGCGGCGTTGAAGTCAACGAAGCGCTGATCGCTGCTGATATGCTGGCTGAACAGGGAATATCTGCCGAAGTCATCGATGCCTTTTCCATTAAACCCCTCGATGAAGCAAGCATTTTAGCCTCTGCTGCCAAAACGGGCTTCGTGGTCACAGCCGAAGAGCATTCCGTCATCGGCGGCCTGGGTTCTGCGGTGTGCGAACTCTTGGCTGAAAAACTGCCCTGCCCCTGCAAGCGCATCGGTATGCAAGATGTGTTTGGTACGTCGGGAAGTTTTGAAGAGCTTCTGGTTCATTTCGACATGGACGGCGCCGCCATTGTTGAAGCTGTGAAGACGCTGCGTGCAAATCCGAAGAAATGCTAGAATAAACCTGTCTCAGCATATCACTATTTGAACGGAGCATTCTGTGACAAACCCGAACAGCCTTGGGGGCGCGCCGCGTAGCGGTGCCCATGCGGCACCTGCGCGACAGGCAGCCTCGCAGCTCTCACAATCATTGCCGACGCTCAACGTCGACGATGCACCCCAGATGATGGGTACACCCGTGATTACCTTTGACCATGTCAATAAGGTGTATCCCGCCCAACCCACCAAACCAGCGCTCAACGATATAACCCTGCAGATATATGCGGGCGAATTTGTATTTTTGGTCGGCCATTCCGGTTCCGGCAAATCAACATTCATCCGCATGCTCATCCGCGAAATAAAGCCGTCGAGTGGTCATATTTTTGTTGCTAATGAAGATTTGTCGGCCATGCGCAATTGGCGTGTGCCCTACTTGCGCCGCAACATCGGCTGTGTGTTTCAGGATTTCAAGTTGCTGCCCAACAAAACGGTGTTTGAAAACGTTGCGTTTGCGCTTGAGGTAATCGGCAAATCCAGCCATGTCATTAAGACGCAGGTTCCTGAAGTATTGCGTCTTGTCGGCTTGCAAGATAAGTTGAATAAGCGTCCCGACCAGCTTTCTGGCGGCGAACAGCAGCGCGTGTCCATTGCGCGCGCCATCGTCAACCGCCCGCCGATGCTCATTTGCGACGAACCGACCGGCAACCTCGACCCGCAAACTTCACGCGGCATCATGGATTTGCTCGAACGCATCAATCGTACGGGTACCACGGTGCTCGTTGCCACGCACGACCGCGAAATGGTTGACAATATGCGCCGTCGCGTCATCGCTTTGGACAAGGGCCACCTCACCCGCGATCAGGATAGGGGGGTGTACGGTTTCGATGTCTAGTTTCTTTTATTTTCTCAAAGAATCACTCACGGGCTTTACCCGCAACCTTTCAACAACACTGGGTTCTATCGTCACGATTTTCTTGTCGCTGCTTATTATCGGCGTGTTTTTGGTCGGTGGTGGCGTTATTGAAAACGTGGTTTCTTCGGTGGAAGACAAGGTTTCTATCACGGCATTTGTTGCCGACGATGCCACCGATGCTCAGGTTTCTAAGGTGGAAAACTACATAAAGGGTCTTGATGGTGTCGCGTCCGTTGGATTTACCACCAAAGATCAGGCGCTTGATAAGTTCAAAAACTCCATGACGTCAAACCCCGATATCGTGGACCAGCTTGATGGACAAAACCCGCTGCCGGCCTCAATCGATGTCGAACTTGATGATCCGCAAAAGGTTGAAGCGGTCGCAAAATCTATCGAAGACAACAACGATTTTAAGGCCATTGCCGAAAACCCCAGCAAGCCAGCTGATTCGCTGAAATACGGCCAGCAGACGGTCGATAAGCTGTTCTCGCTCACAAATTACGTGCGCTATGTGGGAATCGCGCTGATTGCGCTGCTCATCTTTATTGCCTTCGTGTTCATCAACAATACG
The DNA here is from genome assembly GCA_036640375.1 of Raoultibacter sp. GTDB lineage: Bacteria > Actinomycetota > Coriobacteriia > Coriobacteriales > Eggerthellaceae > JAVWGW01. The sequence continues at coordinate 16,631 of JAVWGW010000013.1, forward strand.
ATCCGATTGGCTATTTTGGCTCGTCGCAAGGAAATCGCCATCATGCGTCTTGTGGGTGCCTCCAACGGGTTTATCCGCGGGCCGTTTTTGATGGAAGGGTCCCTGCATGCGGTAATCGGGGCGCTTTTGGCCATCGGCAGCTTGGAATTGATGCGCAACTTTGCTCTTCCCCAGGTTTCAAATGCGCTACAATGGCTGCCTATTGATTTGGGTATACAAACCTTTGTCATCATTTATGTGGCACTGTTTGTAGCCGGCCTTGTTATTGGTCTTTTGGGCTCGCTCTTGGCGATGCGTCGTTACCTGAAGGTCTAGTCGGTTTATACAAGAAAGAAGACGATCAGACCTGTTGGGACAACATGGGTTACAAAAAGCTGAAGCAGTAAGCGCACGCAACAAGAAGATTATCGGCTGTTTGGCGATTTTCCTCTGCGTGTGCTTAGCTTTTTTCGCAGGCTTTCTCGTGCGGGGCAATGCTTCCTTGCTCACAAATCTGGGGTTCACCTCGCTTACCGTTGCAACCGAAAAGAATCCGGGTGCCACAGTTACCGGGAACACCTACAATTCGCTTTCCGCTCGCGTGGCGGAAGTGGAAGGGGTTATCGCCCAAGATAGTCTGGATTCCTACGACCTCAACGAAGCGACGCTTCAGGTGCTCGATGCCTTTGCTGCTTCCACAAAAGATCCTTACCTGCGCTATTTCGATGAAGCGCACTACAGCGCCTATCTTGAAGATACCGCCAGCAAATACGCCGGCATTGGCGTGCTGTTCGGCGAATACAAGGGCCAAAGCTATGCCGTTGATGTGTTTACCGGATCGGTTGCCGACACCGCGGGTGTGAAGGTGGGGGATTTCGTGGTGGCTATCGATGGGGTGCGCGATAACTGGTCGCTTACCGAAACGGTAAAGGCGCTTTCGCGCGAGGATGGGTCGACAGCCATTGTCACCTGGCGACGTCCTTCCGCGCTTGAGGCGGAAGGTGGCAAGGAATTTACTAC